>NZ_VMMW01000056.1:0-9468 GCF_013277425.1 Streptococcus sp. 79 | reverse complement strand
CCTCATCTTGGTACATCAAGCGAACCTTACGAAAATGCCTACTGGTTTTAAAGCGCTTTCTGAGCTTCTTGAATTGAGATTTTATTTTTAGACGCGACAATGGTTTGAGAGTCTACTTTCTTGGGATGTGCTGGACGTGGCCTAATATTTCGCCAACCATGGTGCTTCAAGAGTTGATAGAAGGTATCACGTGTGTAGGAAGAACCTAACTCCTTTTTATAAGCCTGAAATAAGGCATCAATTGTAACAAATTCTCCTGCCTCTGCAGCCTTCAAATGACGGGCAAGAAAGGCTTTCTCTTCCTCAATTGTCATATGTGCATGGTTACGACCACCACGTATTTCTTGAAGGAGAGAATCGCGTCCGAACTCCTCATATTTTTTTACAGTTGGCCAAATCGTTGTTTGATTACAGTCTAAAAACTCTATAATCTCTTTATAAGATTTACCCATCAGACGAAATAGAACGATTTGAAGGCGTTTATGATATTTAGCTGTACTAGAGTCTCTTAAAAGTGTTTTGATAGCTTGGATTTCTTCTTTAGTTGATTTCATATTACTACTATATAATGCTTTTTAATTTTAGTTTAGTATGAGCTGACTTCGTCAGTTCTATCTACAACCTCAAAACCATGCTTTGAGCAACCTGTGGCTAGTTTCCTATTTTGCTCTTTGATTTTCATTGAGTATTAGATGTATAGTGCATTGAAGTTAAAATAGTATATTTTGGTTTCTAAGACATTGTTAGAAATTAGATTAAATTCCTTAATCGATTTGCGCATGTTTTATTTTATTTCACTATACTTTAGATTGAAAAATAAGGATTCACATAAATCGCAAGAAATAGGGAATCTGATTCGTGTTTATAACCGTTCAAAAAGAGAGGAAGCTGAAAGTGAGCCACTTAATCTTTATGTCGAAGATGAAAAGGGCAATCTCCTGGCAGGTTTGATAGTAGAGACTTTTAGAAATTGGCTAGAAATCGAGTATTTATTTGTAAAAGAGGAACTGAGAGGGCAAGGAATCGGTTCAAAACTATTGCAGCAAGCAGAAACTGAAGCTAAGAATCGAAACTGTCGTTTTGCCTTTGTCAATACCTACCAGTTTCAAGCTCTTGATTTTTATAAAAGGTATGGCTACAAGGAAGTCTTTAGGTTACAAGACTATCCCTACATTGGGCAAAGATATTATTAGCAAAAGAATCTGTAAGGTGAGTATGGAGGTATAATACAAAGAGAGGCTCGCACATAAGTATGGAGGTGGACTGATGTATATGAGTAACTATCGATAAATACCAGTTATAACCTAGAAATTGTGTCTTTCTGGGCAATATTGGGTACAATGCAATGGCAGCTGAGAAATTGGGAATCAAGGCTTATCGGGTTAAGAAAAGAAGTGATGTGGTTGATATCTTAAAACAATTTATTTAAACTAAAAACTCTCTATCTTTTTAAATTGACATTAATCCGAGATTCCCCTCTCGAGTTTTTCAGAATAGAGTGAAATCCGAAAGAAAATGGAAATAATTTTTATTAAACGCTTCCAATAGCGGTTAAAAGTTGACAAATTTAAATTTTAGGACTACACTAAGTAAGTAAATTTTATTTTAAAGGAGAATTCGTTATGAATTTAACATTTTTAGGCTTATGTATTGCCTGTATGGGCGTATCTGTCGGTGAAGGTTTATTGATGAATGGACTGTTTAAATCAGTAGCACGCCAACCAGATATGCTTTCTGAGTTTCGTAGTTTGATGTTTTTAGGTGTTGCCTTTATTGAAGGAACTTTCTTTGTAACTCTTGTCTTCTCATTTATTATCAAATAAATACATGGAACGAGAAGAAAAGGGAGGATTTTAGATGGAAGAAAGTATTAATCCAATCATCTCTATTGGTCCTGTTATCTTCAATCTGACTATGTTAGCCATGACCTTGTTGATTGTGGGAGTTATTTTTGTCTTTATTTATTGGGCAAGCCGCAATATGACCTTGAAACCCAAAGGAAAGCAAAATGTACTTGAGTATGTCTATGACTTTGTTATTGGATTTACAGAACCTAACATTGGTTCGCGCTACATGAAAGATTACTCACTCTTTTTCCTTTGTTTATTTCTTTTCATGGTGATTGCCAATAACCTTGGCTTAATGACAAAGCTTCAAACGATCGATGGGACTAACTGGTGGAGTTCGCCAACCGCTAATTTACAGTATGACTTAACCTTATCTTTTCTTGTCATTTTGTTGACACATATAGAAAGCGTTCGTCGTCGTGGATTTAAAAAAAGTATAAAATCTTTTATGAGTCCTGTTTTTGTCATACCGATGAATATCTTGGAAGAATTTACAAACTTCTTATCTTTGGCTTTGCGGATTTTTGGGAATATCTTTGCAGGAGAGGTCATGACGAGTTTGTTACTTCTTCTTTCCCACCAAGCTATTTATTGGTATCCAGTAGCCTTTGGAGCTAATTTGGCTTGGACTGCATTTTCTGTCTTTATTTCCTGCATCCAAGCTTATGTCTTTACTCTTTTGACATCTGTGTATTTAGGGAATAAGATTAATATTGAAGAGGAATAGAAAGGAGTAACTGATGCACGTAACAGTAGGTGAATTGATTGGTAATTTTATTTTAATCACTGGCTCTTTTATTCTTTTGCTAGTCTTGATTAAAAAATTTGCATGGTCTAATATTACAGGCATTTTCGAAGAAAGAGCTGAAAAAATTGCTACTGATATTGACAGTGCTGAAGAAGCCCGTCAAAAAGCAGAAGTATTGGCCCAAAAACGTGAAGATGAATTGGCAGGCAGTCGCAAAGAAGCCAAGACAATCATTGAAAATGCAAAGGAAACAGCTGAGCAAAGTAAGGCTAGTATCTTAGCAGATGCTAAACTAGAAGCAGGACGCTTAAAAGAAAAAGCAAACCAAGAAATTGCTCAAAACAAAGCTGAAGCTTTACAAAGCGTTAAGGGTGAGGTTGCAGATTTGACCATCAGCTTGGCTGGTAAAATCATCTCACAAAACCTTGATGGTCATGCCCATAAAGCACTCATTGATCAGTATATCGATCAGCTAGGAGAAGCTTAATGGACAAGAAAACAGTAAAGGTAATTGAAAAATACAGCATGCCTTTTGTCCAATTGGTACTTGAAAAAGGAGAAGAAGACCGTATCTTTTCAGACTTGACTCAAATCAAGCAAGTTGCTGAAGAAACAGGTCTGCCTTCTTTTTTAAAACAAGTGGCAGTAGACGAGTCGGATAAGGAAAAAACAATTGCTTTTTTCCAAGACTCTGTGTCACCTTTAATACAAAACTTTATCCAGGTTCTGGCCTACAATCACAGAGCAAATCTTTTTTATGATGTGCTTGTAGATTGCTTGAACCGACTTGAAAAAGAAACAAATCGATTTGAAGTGACGATTACTGCTGCTCATCCTCTAACGGATGAACAAAAGAGTCGTTTGCTCCCTTTGATTGAGAAGAAAATGTCTCTTAAAGTAAGGAGTGTAAAAGAAGAAATCGATGAAAGTCTCATTGGTGGTTTTGTTATTTTTGCCAATCACAAGACAATTGATGTGAGTATTAAACAACAACTTAAAGTTGTTAAAGAAAATTTGAAATAGAAAGTGGTGTTCTTTTGGCAATTAACGCACAAGAAATCAGCGCTTTAATTAAGCAACAAATTGAAAATTTCAAACCCAATTTTGATGTGACTGAAACAGGTGTTGTAACCTATATCGGGGACGGTATCGCGCGTGCTCACGGCCTTGAAAATGCCATGAGTGGAGAGTTGTTGATTTTTGAAAACGGCTCTTATGGTATGGCTCAAAACTTGGAGTCAACAGACGTCGGTATTATCATCCTTGGTGACTTTACAGATATCCGTGAAGGCGATACAATCCGCCGTACAGGTAAAATCATGGAAGTCCCAGTAGGTGAAAGTCTGATTGGTCGTGTTGTGGATCCGCTTGGTCGTCCAGTTGACGGTCTTGGAGAAATCCACACTGATAAAACTCGTCCAGTAGAAGCACCAGCTCCTGGTGTTATGCAACGTAAGTCTGTATCAGAACCATTGCAAACTGGTTTGAAAGCTATTGACGCCCTTGTACCGATTGGTCGTGGTCAACGTGAGTTGATTATCGGTGACCGTCAGACAGGGAAAACAACCATTGCGATTGATACAATCTTGAACCAAAAAGGTCAAGATATGATCTGTATCTACGTAGCGATTGGACAAAAAGAATCAACAGTTCGTACTCAAGTAGAAACACTTCGTCAGTACGGTGCCTTGGACTACACAATCGTTGTGACAGCTTCTGCTTCACAACCATCTCCATTGCTCTTCCTAGCTCCTTATGCTGGGGTTGCCATGGCGGAAGAATTTATGTACCAAGGGAAGCATGTTTTGATTGTATACGATGATCTATCAAAACAAGCGGTAGCCTATCGTGAACTGTCTCTCTTGCTTCGTCGTCCTCCAGGTCGTGAAGCCTTCCCAGGGGATGTTTTCTATCTTCACAGCCGTTTGCTTGAGCGCTCAGCTAAAGTTTCTGATGAGCTTGGTGGTGGTTCAATTACAGCCCTACCATTTATCGAGACACAAGCAGGAGATATCTCAGCCTATATCGCAACCAACGTGATTTCTATCACTGATGGACAAATCTTCCTTGGTGATGGCCTCTTCAATGCGGGGATTCGTCCAGCCATCGATGCGGGTTCATCTGTATCACGTGTAGGTGGTTCTGCACAAATCAAAGCCATGAAGAAGGTTGCTGGTACACTTCGTATCGACCTTGCTTCATACCGTGAGTTGGAAGCCTTCACTAAGTTTGGTTCTGACTTGGATGCGGCAACACAGGCTAAGTTGAACCGCGGTCGTCGTACAGTTGAAGTCTTGAAACAACCTGTTCACAAACCATTGCCTGTTGAGAAACAAGTAACCATTCTCTATGCTTTGACACATGGTTTCTTGGATACTGTTCCAGTAGATGATATTGTTCGTTTTGAGGAAGAGTTCCATGCCTTCTTTGATGCTCAACATCCAGAGATTTTGGAAACCATTCGTGATACAAAAGACTTGCCAGAAGAAGCAGTCTTGGATGCTGCGATTACAGAGTTTCTCAATCAAACCAGCTTCCAATAAGAATAGAGGTGTCAGATGGTAGTATCTCTAAATGATATTAAAACAAAAATCGCCTCAACAAAAAATACGAGTCAAATCACAAATGCCATGCAAATGGTATCGGCTGCTAAGCTAGGTCGCTCTGAAGAAGCTGCTCGTAACTTCCAAGTTTACGCTCAGAAAGTGCGCAAGCTCTTGACAGATATCCTCCATGGTAATGGAGCTGGTGGTTCAACCAATCCCATGTTGATTAGCCGTCCTGTGAAGAAGACAGGCTATATCGTTATCACTTCAGACCGCGGTTTGGTTGGAGGTTATAATTCCTCTATTCTGAAAGCCGTTATGGAGTTGAAAGAAGAATACCACCCAGACGGTACAGGTTTTGAAATAATCTGTATTGGTGGAATGGGAGCTGATTTCTTTAAGGCTCGTGGTATTCAACCACTTTATGAACTACGTGGCTTGGCAGACCAACCTAGCTTTGATCAAGTTCGTAAGATTATTTCAAAAACTGTTGAAATGTACCAAAATGAACTCTTTGATGAGCTTTATGTTTGCTACAACCACCATGTCAATACGCTAACCAGTCAAATGCGTGTGGAACAAATGCTTCCGATTGTTGACTTGGATCCAAATGAAGCGGATGAAGACTACAGCTTGACTTTTGAATTGGAAACCAGCCGAGAAGAAATTTTGGAGCAGTTATTGCCTCAGTTTGCAGAAAGTATGATTTACGGTGCCATTATCGATGCCAAGACAGCTGAGAATGCTGCTGGTATGACAGCCATGCAAACAGCGACAGATAATGCTAAGAAAGTCATCAATGATTTGACAATTCAGTATAACCGTGCCAGACAGGCGGCGATTACACAAGAAATTACAGAAATTGTAGCAGGAGCTAGTGCCTTAGAATAGGCTCTAGTCCAGTTCGTATGAAAATGAACTTATACTCAATGAAAATCAAAGAGCAAACTAGGAAGCTAGCCGCAGGCTGTACTTGAGTACGGCAAGGCGACGCTGACGTGGTTTGAAGAGATTTGCGAAGAGTATTAGGACCTAGTTTAGCTAGGAACCGACAGTATCTTATATAGAATAGGAGAAGGAGATGAGTTCAGGTAAAATTGCTCAGGTTATCGGTCCCGTTGTAGACGTCTTGTTTGCAGCAGGGGAAAAACTTCCTGAGATTAACAATGCACTTGTCGTCTACAAAAATGACGAAAGAAAAACAAAAATCGTCCTTGAAGTAGCCTTGGAGTTGGGAGATGGTATGGTCCGTACTATCGCCATGGAATCAACAGATGGGTTGACTCGTGGAATGGAAGTATTGGACACAGGTCGTCCAATCTCTGTGCCAGTAGGTAAAGAAACTTTGGGACGTGTCTTCAACGTTTTGGGAGATACCATTGACTTGGAAGCTCCTTTTACAGAAGACGCAGAGCGTCAGCCAATTCATAAAAAAGCTCCAACTTTTGATGAGTTGTCTACCTCTTCTGAAATCCTTGAAACAGGGATCAAGGTTATCGACCTTCTTGCCCCTTACCTTAAAGGTGGTAAAGTTGGACTGTTCGGTGGTGCCGGAGTTGGTAAAACCGTCTTAATCCAAGAATTGATTCACAACATTGCCCAAGAACACGGTGGTATTTCAGTATTTACTGGTGTTGGGGAACGTACTCGTGAGGGAAATGACCTTTACTGGGAAATGAAAGAATCAGGCGTTATCGAGAAAACAGCCATGGTATTTGGTCAGATGAATGAGCCACCAGGAGCACGTATGCGTGTTGCCCTTACTGGTTTGACAATCGCTGAATACTTCCGTGATGTAGAAGGCCAAGACGTGCTTCTCTTTATCGATAATATCTTCCGTTTCACTCAGGCTGGTTCAGAAGTATCTGCCCTTTTGGGTCGTATGCCATCAGCCGTTGGTTACCAACCAACCCTTGCTACAGAAATGGGTCAATTGCAAGAACGTATTACATCAACCAAGAAGGGTTCTGTAACCTCTATCCAGGCTATCTATGTGCCAGCGGATGACTATACTGACCCAGCGCCAGCAACAGCCTTCGCTCACTTGGATTCAACAACAAACTTGGAACGTAAGTTGGTACAATTGGGTATCTACCCAGCCGTTGACCCACTTGCTTCAAGTTCACGTGCCTTGGCACCTGAAATCGTTGGAGAAGAGCACTATGCAGTTGCTGCAGAAGTAAAACGTGTCCTCCAACGTTACCATGAGTTGCAAGATATCATTGCTATCCTCGGTATGGATGAGCTTTCTGATGAAGAAAAGACCTTGGTTGCACGTGCCCGTCGTATCCAGTTCTTCTTGTCACAAAACTTCAACGTTGCGGAGCAATTTACTGGTCAGCCTGGTTCATATGTTCCAGTTGCTGAAACGGTACGTGGATTTAAAGAAATCCTTGATGGTAAATACGACCACTTGCCAGAAGATGCCTTCCGTGGTGTAGGTTCTATCGAAGATGTGATTGCAAAAGCTGAAAAAATGGGATTTTAAGAGGTAATCTATGGCTCAGTTAACTGTCCAGATCGTGACACCAGATGGTCTCGTCTATGATCACCATGCCAGCTATGTATCGGTTCGAACTCTGGATGGTGAGATGGGGATCTTGCCACGACATGAAAATATGATTGCGGTTTTAGCAGTTGATGAAGTAAAGGTAAAACGTATTGATGACGAAGATCACGTGAACTGGATTGCAGTAAACGGTGGCGTTATTGAAATTGCCAATGATATGATTACAATCGTTGCTGACTCTGCAGAACGTGCTCGTGATATCGATATCAGTCGTGCAGAACGTGCCAAACTTCGTGCAGAACGTGCAATTGAAGAAGCACAAGACAAACACTTGATTGACCAAGAACGTCGTGCGAAGATTGCACTGCAACGTGCCATTAACCGTATTAATGTCGGAAATAGACTATAAGAAAAAATGAACTTGAAAATTCCAAGTTCATTTTTTTATGGTGTTTTATACTCAATAAAAATCAAAAAGCAAACATAGGAAGTTAGCCATAGGTTGCTCAAAACATAGTTTTGAGGTTGTGGATAGAACGTAAGCGCGTCATAACAAGGTATCTATCATTCATGGAAGACCTCCTGTATACTATTAGTAAAGTAAAACTATTGGAGGATATTTAAATGCCACAAGCTATTGTTCCTGTAGAGATTCCACAATCTCGTCGTTTTGATTCTAAAAAGAGAAATGATATTCTGCTTAAAATTCGTATTGGCAAGCTTGAAGTAAGTTTTTTTCAATCTCTCAATCTCGAAATGATAGAACAGCTTTTGGATAAGGTGTTGCTCCATGACAATTCATCTATCTAGCCTAGGGCAGGTCTATCTCGTATGTGGGAAAACGGATATGAGACAAGGCATTGATTCACTGGCTTATCTCATTAAAACCCACTTTGAATTGGATCCTTTCTCAGGTCAAGTCTTTCTCTTTTGTGGTGGACGTAAAGACCGCTTTAAAGCCCTTTACTGGGATGGTCAAGGATTTTGGCTACTATATAAACGCTTTGAGAACGGTAAGTTGACTTGGCCAAGTACAGAAAAGGATGTCAAAGCTCTCACACCTGAACAAGTAGACTGGCTGATGAAGGGCTTTTCTATCACTCCCCAAATAAATTCATCAGAAAGTCGTGATTTCTATTGAAATGATGCCTTTCTTTTTAGTATAATAAAGTTAGAAAACAAGGAGGGGAAGACGATGAAAGACTTATTAAAAATCATTCAACAACAGAGTGCTACAATTGATAGTCTCACCAATGAACTTGCCCTTCTTCGTGAACAAGTGGCTTATCTAACGCAAAAGCTCTATGGAAAATCCTCTGAGAAAAGTGTTTGTCCATCTGGACAAGTCAGCCTTTTTGAGGAGGAAGCTTCATCTGATGAAGATGGAGAGGTTCCCAGTTGAAAGAGAAGAAATCACCTATAAACGTAAGAAAGCTAAAGGAAAACGTCAAGCTCTTCTTGCCCAATTCGATTCAGAAGAAGTTCATCATCGCTTAGAGGATTGCATTTGCCCTGACTGTCAGGGAGAGCTAAAAGAGATTGGAGCGAGTCTTCAAGGCCAAGAATTAGTCTTTATTCCTGCGCAATTAAAACGCATAGATCATATCCAACACTCTTACAAATGCCAAGCATGCAGTGAGAAAAATCCGAGTGATAAAATTGTGAAAGCTCCTATCCCTAAAGCCCCTTTGGCGCATAGCCTTGGCTCAGCTTCTATTATCGCTCACACCATCCATCAGAAGTTTAATCTGAAGGTCCCCAATTATCGCCAAGAAGAAGATTGGGCTAGGATGGGTTTACCAATCACACGTAAGGAAA
>NZ_VMMW01000055.1:0-8880 GCF_013277425.1 Streptococcus sp. 79 | reverse complement strand
TGGACTCTTTTAGCCTAAGCTAAATTTTAAAAAGCGAGGGTGGTTGTTTTCTCAAAGTTTTGAAGGAGCTAAAGCAACAGCTATTATTATGAGTTTGTTGGAAACAGCTAAACGTCATCAACTAAATAGTGAAAAATATCTATCCTATCTTCTAGAATGTCTTCCAAACGAGGAAACTCTCGTAAACAAAGAGGTTTTAGAGGCTTATTTACCATGGACTAAAGTTGTACAAGAAAAGTGCAAATAAGAAATCTCCAGATTAGGAACTATCGCTGAGTTCCCTAGTCTGGAGATTTTTCAATATACTTCGTTATTGGACGGTTACTTTTCTTCTGAAAATACTAGCTAGCATCAGTTGTCCTAAAATTTAGTGTCAGTGCGTCATAACAAGGTATCTATCATTAGGCTAATAGAGATAAAATAAACAATTGATTTAGAACATTTGTTTGATAGTGGTGATAAAGTTTTAAATCTGCTACATAATTTGTGGAGTTTTTTCTATAATTAGGAGTTTAACCTAATCTGCAAATAGGAGTATACTAATAATGTAATCGTTATCAAAAGTCTAAAAAGGAATTTTTAGATGGATATCAAAATAAAAAAGGGGGGAAATTATGAATAAGTTTTCAAAAACCTTGAGAGACAACTGGATCTTTCTCTTGATGGTTTTGCCAGGGGCGCTCTGGTTGATTCTATTCTTCTACATTCCAGTATTTGGGAACGTGGTTGCCTTCAAAGACTACCACATGACCAGTAATGGTTTCATAGATAGTATCATAAATAGTAAATGGGTCGGACTTGATAATTTCAGATTCTTATTTAGTTCAAGAGACGCCTTTATTATCACACGAAATACTGTCCTATACAATCTTGGCTTTATCTTTCTAGGTTTGGTTGTATCTGTAGGGATTGCCATTATCCTCAGTGAACTCCGTTCCAAGAGAATGGTGAAGATTTTCCAAACTTCTATGTTGTTCCCTTACTTCTTGTCTTGGGTTATCATCAGTTTCTTTACAGATGCCTTCCTAAACATTGATAAAGGGGTGTTCAACCATTTATTGGAAAGTCTTGGTCTAAAAGAAGTCAACTTCTACGCTGATTTGGGAATTTGGCCCTATCTCCTACTTTTCCTAGGTATTTGGAAAGGTTTTGGATATAGCAGTGTCATGTACTATGCGACGATTATGGGAATTGATCCAACCTACTATGAAGCAGCGACAGTAGACGGAGCTAGCAAATGGCAACGGATTCGCAATGTAACCATTCCGCAGTTGACACCATTGGTAACTGTATTGACCATCCTTGCAGTTGGAAATATCTTCCGTGCAGACTTCGGTCTTTTCTACCAAATCCCCCACAATGCTGGTCAGCTTTATAACGTAACCAACGTCTTGGACGTATATGTATATAATGGATTGACCCAGACAGCAGATATCGGGATGGCTTCAGCGGCAGGTCTCTACCAATCAGTAGTCGGCTTGATTCTGGTGGTTCTATCAAACTTACTGGCAAGACGAGTTGATCCAAACTCAGCCTTGTTCTAGAAAGGAGGAGAATATGGCAGAAAAGAAAATTAAAAAAGAAAAAATTGATAATGTCGGCATTCACTCCTTCAGTAAGAAAGCAGATATCTTCTTCAGTATCATTTCGGGTTTGATTGCCCTCTCTTGTATCCTACCCTTCGTATTCGTTATCATTATTTCGGTGACGGACGAGAAAAGCCTCCTCCAATACGGCTACAGCTTCTTCCCATCCCAATTTGGATTAGACGGTTTTGAGTTCTTGGCACAGTTTAAGGATAAAATCTTACAAGCCCTCTTCATTTCTGTCTTTGTAACCGTAGTTGGGACATTTACAAATGTCTTTATCACAACAACCTATGCCTACGCTATTTCACGGACAACCTTTAAGTATCGCAGATTCTTTACCATCTTCGTTCTGCTCAGTATGTTGTTCAACGCTGGTTTGGTACCAGGTTATATCATGGTGACTCGTGTGCTTCAGCTTGGGGATACTGTTTGGGCCTTGATTGTTCCAATGCTTCTCTCACCCTTTAACATCATCTTGATGCGTTCTTTTTTCAAGAAGACCATTCCAGAAGCCATTCTCGAATCGGCTCGTATCGATGGTGCCAGTGAGGCTCGGATTTTCTTCCAAATCTGTTTGCCATTGTCACTACCAGGTATCGCAACCATCACGCTTTTGACAGCACTTGGTTTCTGGAATGACTGGTTCAACGCCCTTCTTTACATCAAGAGTGACAACTTGTATCCATTGCAATATTTGCTCATGCAAATCCAACAAAATATGGACTACATCGCCAAAGCGGTCGGCTTGACTGGTCAACTGGGAGTTGCTCTACCGAAAGAAACAGGTCGTATGGCCATGGTTGTGGTTGCAACCCTTCCAATCGCGATTTTGTATCCATTCTTCCAACGCTACTTTGTAAAAGGTTTGACTATCGGTGGTGTGAAAGAATAGTGCTTATTGAGAAAGAACATTTCTCAGTTCCCAACTTCCCTTGTGTGAAGTTAATACTCTTCGAAAATCTCTTCAAACCGCGTCAACGTCGCCTTGCCNNCAGTTCTATCCACAACCTCAAAACACTGTTTTGAGCAACCTGCGGCTAGTTTCCTAGTTTGCTCTTTGATTTTCATTGAGTATAAAATCATTACATTGTTTATAAGTTTAAAAATAAAAAAAGGAGTTTTTATCATGAAAAACTGGAAAAAATATGCTTTTGCATCTGCTAGTGTAGTCGCTTTGGCTGCAGGTCTTGCTGCTTGTGGAAATTTGACAGGTAACAGCAAAAAAGCTGCTGATTCAGGTGACAAAACTGTTATCAAAATGTACCAAATCGGTGACAAACCAGACAACTTGGATGAATTGTTAGCAAATGCCAACAAAATCATCGAAGAAAAAGTTGGTGCCAAATTGGATATCCAATACCTTGGCTGGGGTGACTATGGTAAGAAAATGTCAGTTATCACATCATCTGGTGAAAACTATGATATTGCCTTTGCAGATAACTATATTGTAAATGCTCAAAAAGGTGCTTATGCTGACTTGACAGAATTGTACAAAAAAGAAGGTAAAGACCTTTACAAGGCACTTGACCCAGCTTATATCAAGGGTAATACTGTAAATGGTAAGATTTACGCTGTTCCAGTTGCAGCCAACGTTGCATCATCTCAAAACTTCGCCTTCAACGGAACTCTCCTTGTCAAATATGGTATCGATATTTCAGGTGTTACTTCTTACGAAACTCTTGAGCCAGTCTTGAAACAAATCAAAGAAAAAGCTCCAGACGTAGTACCATTTGCTATTGGTAAAATTTTCATCCCATCTGATAACTTTGACTACCCAGTAGCAAATGGGCTTCCATTCGTTATTGACCTTGAAGGCGATACTACTAAAGTTGTAAACCGTTACGAAGTGCCTCGTTTCAAAGAACACTTGAAGACTCTTCACAAATTCTATGAAGCTGGCTACATTCCAAAAGACGTCGCAACAAGCGATACTTCCTTTGACATTCAACAAGATACTTGGTTCGTTCGTGAAGAAACAGTAGGACCAGCTGACTACGGTAACAGCTTGCTTTCACGTGTTGCAAACAAAGATATCCAAATCAAACCAATTACTAACTTCATCAAGAAAAACCAAACAACACAAGTTGCTAACTTTGTCATCTCAAACAACTCTAAGAACAAAGAAAAATCAATGGAAATCTTGAACCTCTTGAATACGAACCCAGAACTTTTGAACGGTCTTGTTTACGGTCCAGAAGGCAAGAACTGGGAAAAAATTGAAGGTAAAGAAAACCGTGTTCGCGTTCTTGATGCTTATAATGGAAACACTCACATGGGTGGATGGAACACTGGTAACAACTGGATCCTTTATATCAACGAAAACGTTACAGACCAACAAATCGAAAATTCTAAGAAAGAATTGGCAGAAGCTAAAGAATCTCCAGCGCTTGGATTTATCTTCAATACTGACAATGTGAAATCTGAAATCTCAGCTATCGCTAACACAATGCAACAATTTGATACAGCTATCAACACTGGTACTGTAGACCCAGATAAAGCGATTCCAGAATTGATGGAAAAATTGAAATCTGAAGGTGCCTACGAAAAAGTATTGAACGAAATGCAAAAACAATACGATGAATTCTTGAAAAACAAAAAATAATCAGCTAAATTGATTTCGTGTATTCATTCCTAACTCCTAAAATAAGAATCACTGCTTTCCTCAGGTTTATCTGGGGGAGGCAGTGGTTTTTTTGAATGAAAAATAAACCAACTAATATAATTCAGGTATAGTTGGTCTTTTTGTATAAAATTGCTATTTTATGAGGAGTGTTGTCTCTATAATAAATCATTCTTATCCCAAGTATAGAACTTCACCACAGAGACATTCGATATCTTGCTCTATATGAGAAGCTAGAATAATAAGTTTCCCCTTTTCTTTTAGGTGGAGTAATTTTTCACGAATTTTTTGAACAGATTGCTTATCAAGTCCGTTCATTGGTTCATCTAAGAGTAATATATCTGGATTTTCCATAAAAGCCTGTGCTAGAGCTAATTTTTGTTTCATTCCTAAAGAGTAGTGTTTTACTTTTTTAGAAGAACTAGGATTGAGTCCTACATCTATCATACTCTGAATGATTTCTTTCTCTCCTATTTTATTTTTGATTAGAGCTAGTTGATGTAAGTTATCAAAACCAGAATAACCTTCCAGAAATCCTGGAGTCTCAATAATAACACCTACACTTGGTAAGAAGGGAAAATCTATTCCAAGTATGTTTCCATCTAATTCGATTTTTCCTTCAGTTATACCTTCTAATCCCGCTAAACACTTGAGTAAAACTGTTTTTCCTGAACCGTTATATCCAACAATTCCGTATATATTTCCACTGGAAAATTCAAAGGAAAGGTCTTCAAAAATTACATTGTGTTTATAGTTTTTACGAATAGATTTTAAATGTAAGTCTGTCATATCTATTGTCTCCTTATTTTTTTCATAACAACTAGGATTATGGTGAGCAAAAGGTATAAAAGTAGGATACGAGTAATTATTTCTGGTAGGGATAGTAAGCCAGAATGGGCTTCGTATTTAATATAATGGAAGTCTAGCCAAGTTAAAGGAGATAAAAATTTAATCCAGAAACGTGAAGCTTCTGTAATAAATAATTCTACAATAACTAATCCACAGGCTAAGGTATTTCCTAAATTAGAATAATGACTATTGAAAACGAAAATCACTCCCCCAATCAATATGAACATAAGGAATAGCAATAAGAATATTTGAAAAAAAGCGCCATAGGGAGAATAATATTGCAGTATAATTGAGCGTAGATGCGTCATGCTATCAACACCTTCCGGAAATGAAATGCGTCCTTGAGCTAGGGAGGGTAGGAGACGTCCCCAATGATTTGAAAGGTGTAGTGTAGGGAGAAAAGTGATTAAAATGCTGATGATTTGGTAAATCGAAGCGATTAAGCTCGCTATAATCAGATAAATAAACTGGGAGAGCATCCACTTTTTCTGTCCGATTTTTAAGATTAACCAAAACTGGAAAGTATCTTTTAAAGGAAGATTGCTAAATAGTAGTATGACAGATAAAATAGAAATTGCAGTGAACCATTGACTCGTGAAGAGAACAGTTACAATGCTGACAGGATAAGTTTCTTTGAAGTGATTAGCTAAATTAGAAAAAGGTAGCATTAAAATCAAAGTATAGAGGTGAAAGAAAATTAAGATAGGCAACAATCGTTTAAAGGTGAATTGTTGTTTTAAGAGAATAGTTACTACACGTATAATCTCCATAAGATTACTCCTTATCATAAAAATGCCAATGTTTTTTAAGAGCTAGTCGAATGATCTCTATTGACAAAAGTGCCCATAGAGTTAAGAAAATATAAGGATAAAGCAACGAAAAAATATTTCGAAAGTTTTCGTCACCTACTTGAAAATATGCTAGCCCTTCTCGTAAATAATCATCTGTCGTTAAGACGATATGTGGTAGAGTAAAAAAAGGGAGAACTCTCTCTAAACCAAATGTTGTGAGGACAAACCAGGCTGTACTTGGAAGAAGATAGACCATTAACACATTAGGGTAAAAAACGGAAAGAACTCCACCTAATAGAGTAAAGAATGCAAAATAGAGTCCAATTAGACTAATGAGAAGGAAGTAGAAAAGGAATATAAATCCTTGATTTAACAACCACTGATTGCTAAAAGTAGATGAGTAGTGAGAATTAGTGAGGGGAAAATAAAAGGAGAGGAGAATTAAAAAACAGAATCCTAAGGTCAGTCCTACAAAATAAGAACGGAAAATTAACCGTTTGACGAAGGAAGAAGCGTATTGTCGCAGAGACATACGACTAAGTAAAAAAGGAAGTCTATTTTGATGGTAGTCTTGTGAAAAGTCTGTTACTACAGTGGAAGCTGCTGTTAAGATATATAATGACATTGCTAGATTTCTAGAGAAGGAGAGCATGAAATAATCAGGGACTGCAAGTGAATTTCTTCCGTCTAATTTTATTGTTAGATCTGTATAGGACATCATCAATGCAACTACTAAGGAAAAGAGTAGTCCAATCCAAATCCTCCAATCTTTTAGCGTATATTTAAAGGGGAGAAGTAGTTTCATCTAACTTACCTCTTTCCAGTTTGTGGGATCGATAACTGCTTTATCTATACGATCTTTTTCTTTGATTGTAAAGATTAGGAAGGGACGATAGAGATTTCCTCCATAGAGTTCTTTTTCTTGAGTGGGAATAGGTATATACTCAATTGTAAATGACTCAATATAAATTGGACTGTCCAAAATCAAATTTTCGTATTTTTCTTTTAAAACATCTAATCCTTTTTGGACAGAAAGAGTCGCCATTTTATCTATTTTTTGAGTCGGTAAGATAACACCAGATAAATCAATTCCTTGAATCCCTGCTTGGGTGATGATAAAGTTTAGGTCAGGACCATGAATAAAACTAATCTCTCCGGATGAACCTAGCTGAGTTTCGCCATCAATAACTCTTTTACTAGAAAGTTTTGGAAAAACAGTAACATAGCACATATCAGTCAGATTGTTTTTGTCTATCTTTGTTCCTTTTAATTCTTTGGCATTTCTTTCGTAGGTTGGGAGATACTCAAGGAGTGTTTCTTTTGAGATAGCGTAGATGAGATAATCATAATCGTCAAATCCTAATTGGAGGGTATTTAGAAATTGCTTAACTTTGTTAACACCATCTTCTTTTGAAAATGGAAGTTCTTCTTTAAAGTCGGTTAGATTTAGATTATTTTCAATAGCGTCTAATCGTAGGTTGTGGAAAACACTTGATAGATCTGATATTTGATCAGATGTTAAATGAATCCATGATCCAGTTTTATTGACGGTAATATCTGCTCTGGTCTTTCCTTTTTGGAGTCTGGTTAAAGGATTCTTATCGGCAATAATTTCACTAATTTCACTATCGCTTCCCATAAAATTTTGGATAGCTGTTACCAATGTTTCTTTGTCTCCTTTTTTTGAGTCCCAAAAAGGCAATTCTTCTTTATAGGAGGTATCTATCTGGTCTGATAGATAGATTTGCTCTGTTATCTCTTTATAACCTTCTTTTATGGGAAGATTTTCCTTATTTATCTCAGTTGTTTGCTTTTGGCTATATTGACAAGCTGTTAAAAAGATAAAGGGAAGAATAAGTAGAAATAATAGGTATTTTTTCATAGTAAAAAGCTCCTTTAAAAAAGGAGCAGAGACATGATACTTTTTAGATGATGCCTCTACTCTTAGAAGGGGGCGTTAGGCTAGTGAGCGCTCACATGATAAACTAGCGAATAACCCAATGTTTGTTACTTTTTGTTTTGAGACGAATTAAGGGTCAAAACGTCCTGTAATATTCGAGTCGAGCCAACCATATTTAGAGGCGTTGAGATAATAATAACGTCCAATTGTCCCATAACCGTCATTATAGTGAAGATTATAGCGACCATTTGAATCAGCTATTTTCATCTCAGTTGCAGGTTCATCCTCAGCAGCAGTCCAAGCGCGAATTCTGACCTTTTTTCCCCAACCAAGACCACCTGTGATATTAGCAACAGCAGGGGAGCCGTCTGTTTTTTCAGTTTTTCGGCTACTAACGGAATAGTCTTCGCGTGTAACATGAAGATTGAAATACACCATCTTAGCAGAAACAGTCTGACTAGCTAAGGGGAGTAAGCAAGCGACTCCCAGTCCTAATGCGATGCATTTTTTCAAATTTGTCATCACAATACCTCCTTTGTATTTCAGTGAAACCGATTTCATTTACATTGTACTACTTTTTTTTTATAATGTCAATCGCAAAATAAAGTATTTGTGATTTGTAATTCGAATGTGATAATGTCTTTATAAAATAAGTTATTAGATTTACATATCTCATAAAATATGGTTAAATTATTATATTGAATTTAGAATAGTACAGCATCTCTTCTAAAATATTGTTATAAATTGATTTGGATTCCAAAATTAAATTGCTCGATTCTTATTTCATTTTATTATATTTGACCCAGATAAAGCGATTCCAGAATTGATGGAAAAATTGAAATCTGAAGGTTCCTACGAAAAAGTATTGAACGAAATGCAAAAACAATACGATGAATTCTTGAAAAACAAAAAATAATCAGCTAAATTGATTTCGTGTATTCATTCCTAACTCCTAAAATAAGAATCACTGCTTTCCTCAGGCTTATCTGGGGGAGGCAGTGGTTTTTTGGGCACAAGGATATAGATATTCCTGTTTTCTCTTATCCTTATTTTAATACTCAATAAAAATCAAAGAGCAAACTAGGAAGCTAGCCGCAGGCTGCTCAAAACACAGTTTTGAGGTTGTGGATA
>NZ_VMMW01000054.1:0-5174 GCF_013277425.1 Streptococcus sp. 79 | reverse complement strand
TCAATGGCCTTGTTCGCTTCGTCAGCAGCTGCTTGAGCTTCTGCCTTAGCTTTCGCTTTTTCTTCAGCTGTTAGATCTTGGCGAGCATCGATTTCTGCTTCTTTCTTAGCTAGTTCATCTGCCACTGCTTTCTTAGCAGCATCTTTGGCTACTGGATTCACAGCACCAACTGCAGACTCACCGGCTTCTTTGGCTTTGGCTACTTCTGCATCACTTGTTGCGGCTGCTACTGCTGCCTTAGCCTTGTCTGCTTCTGCCTTAGCCTTGTCTTTAGCAGCTTTCTTCTCTGCATCTGTCAAGTCTGTACGCTCATCAATGGCCTTGTTCTTAGCAGCAAGAGCGTCATCAATGGCTTTGTCAGCGGCTGCTTTAGCAGTTGTTTCTGGATTCACAGCTTTAATCGCTTCTACACCTTGTGTCTTAGCGGCTTCTACTTTATCTTGAGCTGCTTGGGCTTCTTCTGGTGTTGCGGCTACATCTGGTTGAGCATCAATGGCCTTGTTCGCTTCGTCAGCAGCTGCTTGAGCTTCTGCCTTAGCTTTCGCTTTTTCTTCAGCTGTTAGATCTTGGCGAGCATCGATTTCTGCTTCTTTCTTAGCTAGTTCATCTGCCACTGCTTTCTTAGCAGCATCTTTGGCTACTGGAGTTACAGAGGTAACATCCGCTACACCTTTATCTTCTGCAGCGTCCACAAGTTTTTGGGTTGCTCGAGCTGCATCTTCTGTATCTTCATTATCAGGTTGAGCGTTGATTTTAGCTAATTCTGCATCAGCTAATTTTTTGGCTTCTGCTTTAGCTGCGTCTTTTTCTGCTTGACTTAGGTCTGTGCGCTTATCAATCTCATCATTTTTAGCTGTTAAGGCATTGGCAATTGCTGCCTTAGCATTCTCTTTAGCAATTGGGTTTACTTTAGAAATGGCTGTAGTGGCTTCTGTTTGCGCTTCATCTACAGCTGCATCTGTCGTCGCTGCATCGATTTTCTCAGTTGCTGCCTGGGCTGCTTCATTGGCTTTAGCAATAGCGGCTGTTTTTTCAGCTTCTGATAGATTTCTGTCTGCATTAATAGCATCTTCTTTGGCCTTACGAGCTGCTTCAATTGCCGCTTTGGCTTCAGCTTTTTTAGCTATTACTGGATTGTCGGCTGCAATGGCAGTTGTCCCTTCAGTTTGAGCTTGATCCAAGGCAGCTTTTGTTGTTAGGCTAGGATCATTAATGGCTGCTAATGCTTTTTCCTTATCTGCATTTACCTTAGCGATAGCGGCTTGTTTTTCATCCTCGGTAGCATTCGGATCTGTACTAGCATTAATTTCTGCAATCTTATCTTCTGCAGCCTTGTTCACTGCATCGATTGCAGGTTGTTTATTTAGGGTCGTAAACTCTGTTAGTGGTCTTCTGTCTATTGATCCATCTGTGTAGGTTACTAGTAAATCATTTCCATCTTTTGTGATTGATTGAATCCTACTATTTTGATTCTCTACTTCTTGACCACGCTTAGACTCTAACCGTCTATCTGGATTGGTTTGAGAATATTCAAGTTTGACTCTTTCTTTTACTTTTGCAAACTCTTCCTCTGTTACAGCTGCAGGGTCGGTCACCACAACCTTGTCGGCTTCCTCAGGAGTTTTTATATCATATTTTTCTCTCTGAGGTTTATTAACAACATTGAAAGCATGATCATTGGCTTTTTGTTGTCCAGACCCAGTGAAGTTTGTTCCTTCAAGATCCGTAACCCTCACATAACGCCAACCCAAAGCTAGGCGTTTAGGATTTTCCCCTTTTGTCCCTGCGTCCAATTTATTTTGTGGCAAATCTCTTGTCGCAGTTGTAGTCCCTGAATAGGTAATAACTGCTGGATTAGTTTCTGATGCTGGTGTTTCGGAATTAAAAACATTTGCCTTATATCCATACTCTGTATCAACTTTATCATTTTCACCTGAAACAGGGCTAAATTCTCGATTCCCACCTTTCAGCAATTTAGCAGACTTAATCTTATCTGCATCATCTTTAATTTTGATATCAAATGAGTTGTCTTCTCCGCTATACACATAGATTTCTCTTGCAGTAGGATCAGAATATGGAATGTCTACTGTTGGAGGTTGGTTGGTACGTGCTACATTAGCAACTGGAACCACATCGATTGAACCGTCTTTATAGGTCACAGTGACGTTTCCGTTCTCTACGTTTACACTATCCACTACTTCAGAACGATTTGTTAGGGCAGTACCTCTTTGCGACGCTAGTCTAGCATCCTGGCTAGTTTTAGAATATTCAACTTTAAGCTGATTTTTAATTTTATCAATATCTGCAGTAGTTAAATTGTTAATATCTGTAACACTGATTTTATCAGCATTACTTGCTGGTTCCTGGATGCTATATTTGTAGGTTTGAGATTTAAGGATAAGAGAGATATAGCCTGGATCTCTTATTGTCCCAGAGTCTCCAACATTATTCGCACCTTGTTTATCACCAACCTTTACAAAGCGAGTCCCAATTTTGAGTGCTTGGTCCTCTCTTTTTGTATATCCATTATTTCCTTTTAGTTGCTCATTCGGTTTTCCTGAAATGCTAATTTTAGCAGGATCAGCTACAGTAGCAGAAGTACCAGATTCATCAGGAGTAGCAGTTGTAGTATTAGACTTATCATCATTAATTACCGTTCCAGTATAGCCAAACTCAAGGTCAAGTTTATTTTCTTCTCCTGTAACTTTGTTAAATTTCTGGTTTGACCCCTTTTTGAATGTTGCATAAAGAATTTCCCCACTGTCATCGTGGACAGGAATTTCAATATTTGCATCTTCCTCATTATAGACAAAGATTTCCTTTTCAGTCTGGCGAGAATAGTCAATTACCGCTACAGGTTTTTGGTTTTCTGTAGCAGTAGACGGTGCTCCATCTCCTGGGTCAGCCTCCCCTCCCCCGTTAGGGCTAGCTGCCACAGCGGCTCCGCCTTGTGAATCTGCGCCATTCTCAGCAGCTGACACTGCTCCGTTCCCCAAAAACATAAATAGAGCCGCTACTGCCACACTGGCCGCACCAAAACTATATTTACGAATAGAATAACGCGTGACCTTCTCACGACGCAGGCGCTCAGAACGACTCATGGATACTTTCTTGTCCATTACTTAAATCTCCTTTAGGATTATATTTTTCTACGTAAGAGAGGCTCCTCCTTCCTTATAGAAGGAGACTTCCTCTATGCATAGATTTACGTTACTATGATACATAATTACCAAGATATATGCAACTTTTTTGTTTGCTAATATTTTGCTAAAAAAAAAAACATTTTTTCGATTTTCGTGAATTTTATTCGGTTTTTTTATCCATATTTTTCATTATTTTATGAATTTGTTAAGTATTTATCGATTCTCATGACATCTTATGCTCTGATTCTTTAGGATTCAATCACCCCTTAATTTCTATAAATATTATTTTTTCAAAATAACTCTATCTTTTTCACTAGCCTCGACAAAATAAGTAGAAAAAATGTAAGGGGGTGCGCCTTTTTCATTGGCATCATTTGAAGATAACAACATGCAAGGAGCCTAAAAAAGAGAAACAGCCAGTGATATCACTAGCTATTCTGATTGCTTGCCATAGAACAGAAGATAGCGGCTCCTTACCTCTCCTGACTACTTGACTAGTCTTGACCACTTACTATAGCTGCTCAGTTTTAAACAAGCAGGTTATCAGAAAGCCATGGCCTAGCCTACTGATTTTAAACAAGGAGCATTGGATGGCATCAAAAAAGAACACAGTCCTGCCGAGGCAGCCAAAGTTTTTGATCTTGGTTTCAGAACTCTCTTCAGCTAGGAAAAGAAATGAGGTGAACAAGGACACTGAGAGCGGAAAGAGCGAGTCATCAAAAATCGAAAGATTCCTTTAGAGGAATTGAAAGCCTTTGTAGAGGCTCATCCAGATGCTTTTTTACGGGAAATTGCGGCACATTTTGATTGTGCTGTCCCTTCAGTATGGGCAGCTTTAAAGCAGATGAAGGTCACTTCAAAAAAAGATGACGAGCTTTAAGGAACAAGACCCAGAGAAAGTCGCTGACTTCTCTAGTCTGGAGATTTTCCAATCTCTCTCCTTATGGGACGGTTCTATAGTAAAATGAAATAGAAATAGGACAAATCAATCAGGACAATCAAATCGATTTCTAACCATGTTTTAGAAGCAGAGGTGTACTATTCTAGTTTCAATCTATTATATTTTTTAGCAAAGGGCTTTGATATAACATAAAAATCGAAGTTCTGCTACTCCTATAAATGGAGTCATAGAAATTCGATTTTTTCTAATTATCCTAATCCTAGACGTTCAAAGATAGGCTCCACTCGTTTGGTATAGTAAAGATGGTTGAAAATCTCATCGATTTCCTCTTGTGTCAAACGTGATGTCACCTCTGGATCTGCTTCCAGAAGTAGTTTGAAGTCTACTTGCTTGTCCCAAGAGTAGGCTGTTTTTGGTTGTACCAAGTCATAGGCTTGCTCACGGGTCATGCCTTTTACCAATCAAGGTCAACATGGCACGTTGGCTAAAGATCAGACCAAAAGTCGCGTTCATGTTGCGGATCATGTTTTCTGGTAAGACCGTCAAGTTCTTGACGATATTTCCAAAACGGTTGAGCATGTAGTCAATCAAGATGGTCGTATCAGGTGTGATGATACGCTCAGCTGATGAGTGGGAAATGTCGTGTTCATGCCAGAGAGCCACATTCTCATAGGCTGTAATCATGTGACCACGCTCTAAACCCTGTTCAATCCCTTCTGCACGACCGCGTTCCAACCCTTTTTCCTCAGCTTGTTCCAAGGCATAGTCCTGCGCTAGCAAGGCTTGTTCTTCGCGTCTGCGTTGTTCACTAAACATCTCCCTGTCCTCCTCGGACCAGCTCTTGTAGTCTAGCAGTTGGTCTGCTTGGCTGATGGCTCGCTCGGGTTCCTGGGTAAAAGGTTTATTCCCAAAAAACTCCAACCATGCTTTGCGAACCTCGTCTTTGCTGGTTTCTCTGTATTTTTTTAGGTCTTATTTATGATGCTCTTTCAATAGTTCTTCAAACTCAGCGACGCTCATACCCAGCTGATGGCTGGCAACCTCGGAAGTCAGAAGTCCTTGGCGAACCATATCCAGAAAGGCAAAAAGTTTTCCACGTTCAAGTCCACGCTCTAAACCTTTTTCGATGC
>NZ_VMMW01000053.1:0-11722 GCF_013277425.1 Streptococcus sp. 79 | reverse complement strand
TAAACGAATTAAGGTAAAATTAAAAGGACTCAGTCCTGTGCAGTACAGAACTAAATCCTTTGGATAAATTAATTGTCTAACTTTTGGGGTCAGTACAGAAAAGCCTTGGTCGTATGCGTTTTATTATGGGAAAATGTACTTGACCTCTGTATTTCATTTTGAAAATGACAAAATCCTGAGTTTAGAGTTCTCAGGATTTTTCGTTTACTGTTGTGGTTGTTGTTGAGGGGTCTGTGGAGCTGGAGTTTGATTGGCTCCGGGTGTATTTGGCGCATTGGTACTAGCATCAGGACTTGTGGCTGGTGCTTGATTTTGACTATTATTACTAGCATCAGGACTTGTAGTTGGTGCTAGGCTAGTAGAGCCTTCTGTACTTGTTGAGGAGTTTTCGGTTGAAGATGATTGGGATGTTGTTTCAGTCCAAGTCGGTCTTGCTCCATTTTGGAAAACAAACTGCCCATTTCGATAGATACCATCTGGTATATTCCAATCCTCTGGATTGCTTCCTTCAGACAGGTAGGTCATCATAGAGCGGTAAACTTTGGCAGCGACCGTAAGGCCATTGCCTACAAGTGGTGTCAGACGGTTAGAATAGCCTGTCCATACAGCCATTGAATATTTACGCGTATAGCCAGCAAATAGTTCATCAGGTGCTACAAACTGAGAGGTCTTGATGTGGTTTTCAATTTCCTCGTCTGTATAGTTAGAGGTTCCTGTTTTACCAGCCTGAGGGAGCCAAGCAAGATAGGCATTTCGTCCAGTTCCATAAGTCAAGACTGTTTTCATCATGTCGGTCATCATATAGGCTGTCGTTTCCTTCATGGCACGAGTTCCGACATTAGAGAGCTCTTTTTCACTCCCATCACTAAAGACGACTTTATGGATATACATTGGCTTATAGTAAGTTCCACCATTTGCAAAGGCAGCGTAAGCAGCAGCCATCTTTTCACTACTTGCTCCATATTTTTTGTCTGATTCGGTTGTGTTACTTGAAATGGCATTTGAGTAGTGAAGACTTGGGAAGTCGATTCCGAGACCATTTAGGAAAGTCTTGGCGCGGTTGAGTCCGACCTTATTTAGCGTTTCCACGGCTGGGACGTTTCGCGATTGTTGCAGGGCGTATTGCAAGGTAATGTTGCCAAAGTAGCCCCTATCCCAGTTATAGACAGGGATATCTGTGCCAGGATAGTTATATGGCTCATCGTGAACGATAGTAGCAGTTGAATCGTAGACACCGTATTCCAGGGCAGGAGCATAGTCTGTGATCGGTTTCATAGTTGATCCCCAGTCACGGTTTGTTTCCACTGCTTGGTTAATTCCGAAGGAAACATTACTTGACTGATGGCGTGCTCCTAGCTGGGCAATGACTTTACCGTTAGAAACATCGACAATGGTAGAAGCGACTTGCAATTCATCGTCTGGATAGGCAACGTATTCGTCTGTATTGTAAATATCCCACAGATGTTTTTGAGCTTCTTGGTCTACATTTGTGTAGACATCCATCCCAGTTGTGAGCAGGTTATAGCCTGTTTCTTCTTCAACTTGATTGATGACTTCCTTGAGGTAATTATCCATGTAAGCAGGGTAATTACTTGCTGATTTGAGACTTTGTAGTCCATCAGTAATTGATGTGTTGACTGCTTTCTCATACTGTTCAGCAGAGATGTAGCCTTGATTTTTCATTTCAGATAAGACCAAGTTTCGGCGGTTTTGGGCTGCTTCTGGATGTGAATAGGGGTCATATTGGTTTGGTGCCTGAGGCATTCCAGCCAGCAAGGCTAACTGAGGTAAACTTAAATTATTGAGGTCTTTACCATAGTAGTTTTGAGCGGCTGTCTGCATTCCATAGTTGCCATTAGACATGTAGACCTTATTTATATAGTAGGTCAAGATTTCTTGCTTGGTTGCTTTTTGTTCTAACTGAATCGCTAACCAAGCTTCCTGAGCCTTACGAGAAATAGTCTGGTCGGAAGTCGAGGTTGAAAAGTAAGTCAACTTAATCAACTGTTGGGTGAGAGTTGATCCACCTTGGAGGGAATTGCTTTGCAGATTGCGCAAGAAAGCTCCCAGGATACGGATGGTATCAATCCCCCTGTGGTCGAAGAAGCGATGGTCTTCGATAGAAACGATTGCCTTAACCAAATCTGTGGGAATATCATTAGCTTGGGCATTGACGCGGCGTTCAGAACCCAAGTCAGCAATGAGTTGATTTTTATTGTCGTAGATTTTACTAGAGGTTGTTGCAACTAGTTTACTCTCGGATAGGCTAGGAGCCTTGCTAACGTAGTAGAAAAAAACTCCTCCGCCTAAGACAATGGCTGCGATAACCAAGCTTAAGAAGCTAATGCTCAGATACTTGATTAGGCGCAGAATCGTTGGTTTGTTCATCTTGTTTTACCACCTAATAAATGTTCTTTGATAACATTGAGATAAGGAATTTGAGGGAAGGCACTAGCCTTGATTTCATATCCATATTCTCGAATATATCCAAGTGGCATTGATTTTTGCCCCTTATCTTGATGATAGAAGCGAATCAAATCGAATGCCGGCAATAAGTAGGTTTCTTGCCGAGAAGAAAAGTGAAGAAGGACAAAGCAGATTCCTTGTTGGGCAAGGACTTGTTCCATATGCTGAATCTGATGTGGATGAAAATTTTTCATCGGAATCGCACGTTTTTGTTTTGTTTCCTTGGCTTCAAAGTCGATGTAATATCCATTATAAACGCCAGAATAGTCCGTCGTTGAAGCTTGTCGAAAATAGGCTTCAACAATCTTGGCACGACTTCGTTGTGGATAGTCCACTCGTACGATTTGAATAGGGGTTGGTTTCTTGTGTATAACAGCCAAGCCCTGAGACAAATAGTAGTCGTTGGTAGCATTGATCATCTTTTCAAAAGACATTCCTCGATTTGCGAAATTTTTGGGTTGAGAAAGAGATGTTTGTCTTTTTTGTGATGAAAGTTTATGTGGATAGTTGACCATAATTCTCCTTATTGGTACAATAACATCACTTTATTATACCATAAATTTGCACAGAAAGGGTTAAAAATGGCTATAGCTTTTATCACAAGATATTTTTTCGCTTCATTCATATTCAGTTGGATCCTTTTCATATGACTATTCTACCAAATGGGATATTTTCACGTTCGATTTACTAAAGACATTATCACATTCGAATCACAACGTAGTATAAAAAATATAAATATCATTTGATTTAATTTTATAAATGTTATATAATGATGTCGAAAGCGCTTTACAAACAAGATATAATCTAGAGTCGTAATTATATAGGCTTGATTTTAGCTTTATTGTTTTATTGATTCGGAACATTCTTCTAGTAATTAACTACAGACTGATTAAACTTGGGATTGAAATTATCTCCATACTTATATATTTTGAAGGAATCTCTATGAAAGACATTATTCGGATACTATCTATTGGCTTTTTATGGATTCTGTTGATAGCAAATGTAGTGCATGCAGCAACTGCGATTACTTATAATGGACAGGGAATAAGAGGTCAATATTCAATACAAGCTTGGTACACTAACCGTAGAAGAACCTATACTGTTAATCATAACCAAACTCCTAGACCTGGGAGTGGGAACGTAGGGTTTAGAGTTTCTGTTGTGAGTCGTTCATGGATTGGTGGTAAAATATATGCATCATCTGTTTATTATGGAAAAACTAGTGGAACAATTAGTGTTGATCTAAATTCAGGTACTTATGGATTATATTTCAATACTGAGGATAGAGGTTTATATAATATTTCAGGTAGTGTGACTTATTAATTGAGTATTTATTTGGATAAGTCTTTTATTAACTATTTTATAATTTTTTAGTTTAATACTCTTCCTTACTAATCATATCAATTGGTTTTTATAGTAAAATGAAACTAGAATAGTACAACATAATTTCTAAAGCATTGTTAGAAATTAATTTGAATGCCTCAAATGATTTATCCTCATCTTATTTCAATTTACTATAGTTTCTTTGTGAGTTTTGATGTAGAAAAGTATTTTGTGATGGATTATAAAGATTGAATAGATATAAGTTATTTTAAAACATACTTTTAAAGAGAATTTGGTAATAATAAGTGAATTATTATCAATTAAAAATAAGTTTGGTAAAAAATCTTTACAATCAGAAAAACCGAATATTATCACGATTTTAAAATCTTTGATCATATACGGTTTATTATTGAAATATTTGTTTTCTCTTAAAATTGATGCTTTTATAAAATTAAAAAGCAATATAGGTAGTAGATATTTTCATAGATTTGTTACTGATTTTGTCAGTATTATCTACAACCTCAAAAAAGGATACTATTCAAACTGTGCTTAGTTCTTTTGTTTTCTGTTTACTATGAGTTTTCACCTGGCCTTCTTTAAAATCAAAGTTTACATGTTTTGTTGACAGTTTGCGTAATAAACATCGGAGTTTAAATATATACTTTAAACAAATGCCTATCATTAGTACATATTATAAAAAATGATGCTCTTTCTGATTTTAAAGGAATGTAAATAGAATATCTAAGATTTGTAGTTTTATTTTATGTAATGAATTATCTTTTTTCCTAATCTGCTATCATGGATATTGCTTCCAATTATAAAACCTATTGTGTTTGTAAATATATCTCCTATATCAAAGAATCCGAGATGAAATACATATTGTGAGGTTTCTATTATTGTTATGAAAAAGATAAAACGCATGACTGTTTTAAAATTAAATTTAAATAATCCTCCTATTGGGATAAAAATTACAATATTTAAAAGAGGAATTGTTGAATCAATTAAAAGTGAATCTTTGATAAACTCAACGAGATTAAAGTTAACTCCCTGAATACCTAAATTTTTAAAAAGTAGCGAATAAACAAGAATTAAACAGTAAAGAAAATAAGATATTCTTATCAATCTAGTATCAAGTCTGTGCGTATAGCTAGATCTTAGGAAAGTGAATAAAAACAATGTTAGAATTAGAATGATGAATAGAGGTCTCCAGAAATCAGAGCCACCGGTAGGAAAACTAAAGATAGAGATGAATTGGAAGTAAAGGTATTCCATAAAAAACCATCTACAAATTAGGAAGGAAATAGCTAAATTTAAAAAATCAAGTATATATATTTTTTTCATTTTATAATCTCCTAAATTTCATTTATATACCATATTATATCATAAATTTGCACAGAAAGGGTTAAAAATGGCTACAGCTTTGGTTTTAGGCTATTCTGCTTTTGATTTGGGTTTGTCTTCTGACAAGGATCCTCGTCTTAAATTGATAAAAAAAGCAATACGTAAAGATTTAGAGGCTATGGCAGCAGATGGGGTGGCTTGGCTTGTGTTTACAGGAAGTTTGGGTTTTGAATATTGGGTTTTAGAGGTTGCTCAGGAGATGAAAATCGAATACGGTTTCCAGTTGGCGACCATTTTTGCTTTTGAAGCCCATGGGGAAAATTGGAATGAAGGCAATCAGATCAAACTGAGTCGTTTTAAGCAGGTAGACTTTGTCAAATATGCCTATCCTCGCTATGAACACAAGGGGCAGTTAAGAGATTACCAGCAGTTTTTGCTGGAAAACACGACTAGTTCCTATCTTTTTTATGATGAAGAAAATGAAACGAAACTAGCTTATTTTTACCAAAAGATGAAAAATCAAGAGGACTATTTTATAAAGAGATTAACATTTGATCAATTAAATGAACTTGCTGAAAATTTTTCCGAAAATTGAAGCTTTGACCTTGATTTTTGTTTGCCTTTTTTTATATAATAATACTAGCAATCGAGAATGGAGAGAGACATGGCAAGTATTATTTTTTCAGCAAAAGATATTTTTGAACAAGAGTTTGGGCGTGAAGTCCGTGGCTATAGTAAGGTAGAAGTTGATGAGTTTTTAGACGATGTCATCAAGGACTATGAAACCTATGCTGCCTTGGTCAAGTCACTTCGTCAGGAGATTGCGGATTTGAAGGAAGAATTAACTCGTAAACCGCAAGTGAGCTCGGCTCCAAGTCCTAGTCACCCAGATCCAATTGATGTGGCTGCTTCATCTTCTATGACGAATTTTGATATTTTGAAACGCTTGAATCGTCTTGAAAAAGAAGTATTCGGTAAACAAATTTTAGACAATACTGATTTGTAATTCAGGTCTTGTTACATGCAATTTTTGGATAATCGCGTGAGGAGAATTGCTTCTCATGAGGAAAGTCCATGCTAGCACAGGCTGTGATGCCTGTAGTGTTTGTGCTAGGCGAAACCATAAGCCTAGGGACGAGAAATCGTTACGGCAGTTGAAATGGCTAAGTCCTTGGATAGGTCAGAGTAGGCTTGAAAGTGCCACAGTGACGGAGTCTTTCTGGAAACGGAGAGAGTGGAACGCGGTAAACCCCTCAAGCTAGCAACCCAAATTTTGGTCGGGGCATGGAGTACGCGGAAACGAACGTAGTATTCTGACTGCTATCAGCTAGAGCTGTTAGTGGTAGACAGATGATTATCGAAGGAAGTGGTCCTAGTCACTTCTGGAACAAAACATGGCTTATAGAAAATTGCATATAGGTTGGGGCTGAGAAATTTTCTCAACCTCATTTTTTAAAGTGGACATATAGAAAGGTCTTGCAAGACTGTAACATGAAAAAAGAATTTAATTTAATTGCAACTGTGGCAGCAGGGCTTGAAGCTGTTGTAGGACGAGAAGTAAGAGAGCTGGGCTACGATTGTCAGGTTGAAAATGGACGTGTGCGTTTTCAAGGAGACGTGAGAGCTATTATCGAAACCAACCTCTGGCTTCGGGCAGCAGATCGTATCAAAATTATCGTAGGAACGTTCCCAGCTAAGACTTTTGAAGAGTTGTTTCAGGGAATTTTCGCTTTAGATTGGGAAAATTATTTACCACTTGGAGCTCGGTTCCCGATTTCAAAAGCCAAATGTGTTAAATCTAAACTTCACAATGAGCCCAGTGTTCAGGCTATTTCTAAGAAAGCTGTTGTCAAGAAATTGCAGAAACACTATGCTCGCCCAGAAGGTGTTCCTCTGATGGAGAATGGCCCAGAGTTTAAGATTGAGGTCTCTATTCTCAAAGATGTGGCAACTGTCATGATTGATACGACAGGATCCAGTCTCTTTAAACGTGGCTATCGTACGGAAAAGGGTGGGGCTCCTATCAAGGAAAATATGGCAGCAGCTATTTTGCAACTCTCTAACTGGTATCCAGACAAGCCTTTGATTGATCCGACCTGTGGTTCAGGAACTTTCTGTATCGAGGCAGTCATGATTGCTCGAAAGATGGCACCAGGACTTCGTCGCTCTTTTGCCTTTGAGGAGTGGAACTGGGTCAGCGATCGCTTGATTCAGGAAGTGCGCACAGAAGCGGCTAAAAAAGTAGACCGTGAGCTGGAACTGGATATCATGGGCTGTGATATTGATGCTCGCATGGTGGAAATTGCTAAGGCCAATGCTCAGGTAGCTGGTGTTGCAGGAGACATTACTTTTAAGCAGATGCGCGTGCAGGATTTACGTTCCGATAAAATCAATGGTGTAATTATTTCCAATCCGCCTTACGGGGAGCGTTTATCAGATGATGCAGGGGTGACCAAGCTTTATGCTGAGATGGGTCAAGTATTTGCACCACTGAAAACTTGGAGCAAATTTATCTTGACTAGTGATGAAGCCTTTGAAAGCAAGTATGGTAGCCAAGCAGATAAGAAGCGTAAGTTATACAACGGAACCTTGAAAGTGGATCTGTATCAATATTTTGGTCAGCGTGTCAAACGGCAAGAGGTAAAATAGAAAGGGATACTCATGAGTAAAAAAAGACGAAATCGTCATAAAAAAGAAGGTCAAGAACCGCAATTTGATTTTGATGAAGCAAAAGAGCTAACAGTTGGTCAAGCTATTCGTAAAAATGAAGAAGTGGAAGCAGGAGTCTTGCCTGAGGATTCCATTTTGGACAAGTATGTTAAGCAACACAGAGATGAAATTGAGGCGGATAAGTTTGCGACTCGCCAATACAAAAAAGAGGAGTTAGTTGAAACTCAGAGTCTGGATGATTTAATTCAAGAGATGCGTGAGGCTGTAGAAGAGTCAGAAGCTTCTTCGGAGGAAGTTCCATCTTCTGAAGACATCTTACCACCCTTGCCTCTGGACGATGAGGAGCAAGGCTTGGATCCTCTATTGCTAGAGGATGAAAATCCAACAGAAATGACTGAAGAAGTGGAAGAGGAGCAAAACCTTTCTCGTCTGGAACAAGAAGACTCAGAAAAGAAAAGCAAAAAAGGCTTTGTTTTGACCGCTTTGGCGCTTGTATCAGTAATTATCTGTGTCAGTGCTTATTATGTCTATCGTCAAGTGAATCGCTCGACCAAGGAAATTCAGACTTCTCAATCAACCACAAACACGCAGGCAGAAGTGGAAGAATTTAATAATTTATATGATGCTTTCTACACAGATAGTAATAAAACGGCTTTGAAAAATAGCCAGTTTGATAAACTGACTCAACTCAAAACCTTGCTTGATAAACTGGAAGGTAGTCGTGAACATACGCTAGCCAAATCTAAGTATGATAGTCTAGCAACGCAAATCAAGGCCATTCAAGATGTCAATGCTCAATTTGAGAAACCAGCTATTGTGGATGGTGTCTTGGATACCAATGCCAAAGCCAAATCGGATGCTAAATTTACGGATATTAAAACTGGAAATACGGAGCTTGATAAAGTGCTAGATAAGGCTATCAGCCTTGGTAAGAGCCAGCAAACAAGTACTTCTAGCTCAAGTTCAAGTGAAACTAGTAGCTCAAGCACTAGTCAAACAAGCTCAAATACGACTAGTGAGACAAGCCCAAGTAGTTCAAATGCTGCCTCAAATGAGACTAGAAGTTCTCGTAGCAAAGTCAATATGGGCGTATCAAGTGCGGGTGTTGCTGTTCAAAGAAGTGCCAGTCGTGTTGCCTATAACCAGTCTGCTATTGATGATAGTAACAACTCTGCCTGGGATTTTGCGGATGGTGTCTTGGAACAAATTCTAGCGACTTCACGATCACGTGGCTATATCACTGGAGACCAATATATCCTTGAACGTGTCAATATCGTTAACGGCAATGGTTATTACAACCTCTACAAGCCAGATGGAACCTATCTCTTTACCCTTAACTGTAAGACAGGCTACTTTGTCGGAAATGGCGCTGGTCATGCAGATGACTTGGACTACTAAGCAGTCGTTACAAAATTCTTTCTTTTCAAAAGTAAAAATGATAAAATAAAATAAATGAAACAAGAGGAGTGTCAAATGACAAAAGCTAACTTTGGTGTCGTAGGTATGGCCGTAATGGGTCGTAACCTTGCCCTTAATATTGAATCTCGTGGTTACACAGTTGCTATTTACAACCGTAGTAAAGAAAAAACGGAAGATGTGATTGCTTGCCATCCTGAAAAGAACTTTGTACCAAGCTATGACGTTGAAAGTTTTGTAAACTCAATCGAAAAACCTCGCCGTATCATGCTGATGGTTCAAGCTGGACCTGGTACAGATGCTACTATCCAAGCCCTTCTTCCACACCTTGACAAAGGTGATATCTTGATTGACGGCGGAAACACTTTCTACAAAGACACCATCCGTCGTAATGAAGAATTGGCAAACTCAGGTATCAACTTTATCGGTACTGGGGTTTCTGGTGGTGAAAAAGGTGCCCTTGAAGGGCCGTCTATCATGCCTGGTGGACAAAAAGAAGCCTACGAATTGGTTGCAGATGTTCTTGAAGAAATTTCAGCTAAAGCACCAGAAGATGGCAAACCATGTGTGACTTACATCGGTCCTGATGGAGCTGGTCACTATGTGAAAATGGTTCACAACGGTATCGAGTATGGGGATATGCAATTGATCGCAGAAAGCTATGACTTGATGCAACACTTGCTTGGCCTTTCTGCAGAAGACATGGCTGAAATCTTTACTGAGTGGAACAAGGGTGAATTGGACAGCTACTTGATCGAAATCACAGCTGATATCTTGAGCCGTAAAGACGATGAAGGTCAAGACGGACCAATCGTAGACTACATCCTTGATGCCGCGGGTAACAAGGGAACTGGTAAATGGACTAGCCAATCATCACTTGACCTTGGTGTGCCATTGTCGCTAATTACTGAGTCAGTATTTGCTCGCTACATTTCAACTTACAAAGAAGAACGCGTGCATGCTAGCAAGGTTCTTCCAAAACCAGCTGCCTTCAAATTTGAAGGAGATAAGGCTGAATTGATTGAAAAAATCCGTCAAGCCCTTTACTTCTCAAAAATCATCTCATACGCACAAGGTTTTGCTCAATTACGTGTAGCTTCTAAAGAAAATAACTGGAACTTGCCATTTGCAGACATCGCATCTATCTGGCGTGATGGCTGTATCATCCGTTCTCGTTTCTTGCAAAAGATTACAGATGCTTACAACCGTGATGCAGACCTTGCCAACCTTCTTTTGGATGAGTACTTCTTGGATGTTACTGCTAAGTACCAACAAGCAGTGCGTGATATCGTAGCTCTTGCAGTTCAAGCTGGTGTGCCAGTACCAACCTTCTCAGCAGCTATTACTTACTTTGATAGCTACCGTTCAGCTGATCTTCCAGCTAACTTGATCCAAGCGCAACGTGATTACTTTGGTGCCCACACTTACCAACGTAAAGACAAAGAAGGAACCTTCCACTACTCTTGGTATGACGAAAAATAAGTAGGTCTGCCATGGGGAAACGGATTTTATTACTTGAGAAAGAACGAAATCTAGCTCATTTTTTAAGTTTGGAACTCCAAAAAGAGCAATACCGAGTTGATCAGGTTGAGGAGGGGCAAAAAGCCTTCTCCATGGCTCTTCAGACAGACTATGACTTGATTTTATTGAATGCTCATCTGGGGGATATGACAGCCCAGGATTTTGCAGATAAGCTGAGTCGAACTAAGCCAGCCTCAGTCATCATGATTTTAGATCATTGGGAAGACTTGCAAGAAGAGCTGGAAGTTGTTCAGCGTTTTGCAGTTTCATACATCTATAAGCCAGTCCTTATCGAAAATCTGGTAGCGCGTATTTCGGCGATCTTCCGAGGTCGGGACTTCATTGATCAACACTGCAGTCTGATGAAAGTTCCAAGGACCTACCGCAATCTTAGGATAGATGTTGAACATCACACGGTTTATCGTGGTGAAGAGATGATTGCTCTGACTCGCCGTGAGTATGACCTTTTGGCGACACTTATGGGAAGCAAGAAAGTTCTGACTCGTGAGCAGTTGTTGGAAAGTGTCTGGAAGTATGAAAGTGGGACCGAGACAAATATCGTAGATGTCTATATCCGTTATCTACGTAGCAAGCTTGATGTAAAAGGTCAAAAAAGCTACATTAAAACCGTGCGTGGTGTTGGTTACACCATGCAAGAATAGAAAAGCAGTTGCAGTTGTGTAACTGCTTTTTTCAAATGGAGAAAGGAATGTCTTTCCGTTTTTTTCTTTGTATAGTGGATTGAAACTAGAATGGTACACCACAACTGCTAAAACTTTTCTAGAAATTAATTTAACTTTCCTAATCGATTTGTTCACATCTTATTTCAATTTACTATATTGACAGGGACGAACAGATGTGTTACAATTTTTTTAGGAGGATAAAATAATGAAGAAAACATTTTATCGCAAATTCGGTATTTCAATTATTGCTAGTACTTTATTAGCTAGCCAGCTATCGACAGTATCTGCTTTGACTGTTATTT
>NZ_VMMW01000052.1:0-15873 GCF_013277425.1 Streptococcus sp. 79 | reverse complement strand
AGCTACTAAATAGATTATTGGGCATGGAATGGAACAAAGGGTTCGTGAAGTTTGAAGAACTCAAAAATTACGCCAAAGCTCCATATACAACACCTAAACGAGATTAAAGAACAGCGAAATCCCTTGTCGCGCAAGGGGGTAGCTGCCCTTTTGTATTTTTTAAGTGATAAAGTCGGGATTATATCACATTTTAGCTGGATTGAGAAAAGAGTAACAAGCTATTCACTACTCTCCAGTTCATCCATGTCTTGCTCAAATTTTTTCTGAGCCCATTCTCCATAGCTCTTCAGACCGAGATTGCCTATAAAAACCCAAGGAAGGTAAATGACATAAGTAATGACCCAAGCAGATAGGTATTTAACGTTCAAAGGATTGTGCTGATAAATTTCTATGTTGAATTGATAATTCTGCAACATCAAAAGAACCGTAATCGCCAAGGTTAGAAAAAAACAACCCAAAATCGTAAAATGAAAACGACTATAGTAGGTCACTCCCAGATAACGGGCACGATTGAAAAAGAAGAAAATTCCTACTATCAGAGTATAGACTAGAAAATTCGGATTAAAAAGAGATGGAGCCAACACTGCCACCAAATAGCTTAGAAGTACAAGCCCAATAAAGAGGGAAAAGGATTCTGCCCCAGCTTTATTGATTAGTTGTTCTTCTCTTTCGTCAAGTAATTGATAATAATAAAATCTATTTTTCATCTTCTTCCTCCCAAAATAGTTGGTCTAGGCTTTTCCCTAAACATCTGCAAATGGACTGGCAGAGTGAGAGACTGGGATTGTATTTCCCCGCCTCTATCAAACCAATAGTCTGGCGTGTCACCCCGACAGCTTCTGCCAGTTGACCTTGTGTTAAATCACGCTCTACCCGAGCTAATTTTAATTTTAAATTTTTAGCCACCTTCGTCCTCCTTATAGTTTTAATACTCATCTACTCTTAAAAAATCCAAAACCAACACAAGCTGTCAACTATTTATTATAACCCCATTAATTAGCACTCCAGTATTATCTTCAGCCGAAAATCAGTATTTTAGGTTGTTTGAAATAAACTTCCTAGTTTACTCTTTTATTTTTATTTAGTATTAGCTTTAGTAGGATCTTTTAAACGAGTTTTTATTGCTTATATTTCTTGTTTAGTTTAGTTGGTTTCATATCACTATTATATAATGCTTTTGGAAATGAGCCTAGTATAAGTCAAAAACGTGTTGAATAGTGAAAGCAGGAGCATACCAAGATGACTGATTTTTTACTGTATTTTAGGTATGCAAAATAATACTAAATGAAACTAAAATGAATACTTCTTGCTTTTCTTGAGAGTGAAAAAGTACAATAAAATGATTGTAGTGATTACCACAAGATACTGACTAATAGACATCGTATTTGAAGCCACAAATACAGGTAAAGAATAAAAAGGAAGAAGTTCAATTGCTTTGATAAACAAATCATTACTAGTATTCATCATCATCGTATTTAATATATTAGGGATAAAGAGTAGTAAAGCTACTAAAATACCAAGCCACTTTTCAATTTGTATAAATAGAAAATGTAAGATAATAGAAAATAAAATAGGACTAACAAAATTGTATTGACTACAATAGCTACTATAAAATCTAATCCTAAAGCACCTGGAACACCCAATTTACTTACGATGACTAGTAGCACAATGCCATTCAAAGCATAAATAATGGAAACTCAGATGGCATATAGAAAATTAGATAAGACGTAAATCATCCGATTTTTCTGTTGATTATAAAACAAACTTACCGTATTGTGGGAAAAATCTCTACTAATGACTCAATTAGCATGTATAACAGCCATTAACATACTGGGCATAGCATAAAAGTTTGAAATATGCTTAATACCTAGCGATGTCCCTTGAGTCTTTAGAATAAAGAATGTAGCCAATATCGGCGGTATAAACGAGATAAGCAAACCGAGATATATTACGCCTGATGAATATAAATTTCTTATATTTCCCTTAAGAAAATTCAATTTATTTAATTTCATGATGATAACCTTCCTTTATTTTGAACGATTTAGATAAATATCTTTAAGCGTCTCTTTTTTAGTTTCAAAATCAACTACTTTAATAGAGTTTTCGTTAAAAAATTTAAAAAGCTCACTACTTTGAATATTACCAGACATCGTAATTCTCAGTCCCTCTTCCTGAACAATATCCCCAAATTCTTGTTTGGTAATGAAAATGTCTCTATCTGTAGCTGATGAAAAAGCTATCTCAAATAAGCAATTATGACTATCTTTTTCTACTTTTTAAAATGTCAAAAGCCCGTTCTCCAAGAAAAGAACCCTTTCACAAATTTCTTCAATGTCTTCTAATTTATGACTCGATATTAAAATTCCCACGTTTTCATTTAAAGCTAATTTTTTTAGAACCGCTAAAACTATTTGTGACGATTCAATATCTAAACCATTAGTCGGTTCATCTAAAATCAATATATCAGGTTCCGTAACGAGAGTTAGAAGCAAAGCTAATTTTTGTTTTGTCCCCAGAGAATAAGTCTTTACTTTTTTATTAATAGACTGAGTCAAATCTAACTCTTGGATCAAACTTCCAAATCTTTCTTGATTGTAGTCAACACCATATAAATTTGACAAATATTTTAAATTCTCTAAACCTGTTTTAGATAAAAATAATTTTGGTTCTTCAATTAAATACCCAACATTATCACTGCTTATAATATTACCTGAAGTCGGTTGATTATTCTGACCAAGAATTTTCATCAACGTACTCTTACCAACTCCATTTCTCCCTACTAGACCAACAATTTCACCCTTATTAAGTGCGAAATTTATATCTTTGAGAATGATTGAATGACCATAATGCTTACTTACATTTATAACTTCCATTTTTTATTCCTCCATTAATATTCTTGGTTTTCTCTTTGATTCTCATTAATTTTAAAAAGTTGCGCCTCTTTTTAACAACATTATATCATATATCTAACTTAATGCAATATATAAATGTCATTTTGTAAAATTTTATTAACAAAAAAACTCTCTACCACAAAAAGATAGAGAGTTTTTAGTTTAAATATATAATTTCAAAATATCGACGGCATCGCTTCTTTGTTTAATTTGATAGGCTTTGGATACCTAAGCTCCGACTTTATCACTTAAAAAATAAAAAAGGACAGCTAATCCCTTGCACATCAAGGGATTTCGCCATTCTTTAATCTCGTTTAAGTGTTGTATATGGAGCTTTGCATAATTTTTTAAAACTAAACAACTACATTAAGCACGAACTGTGACGCTGGTTCCATCTTCCTTATAAAGATTGATGAGACCCTCTTTAAGAGCTCGAACCATGTCTCCAGCTTGAACAGGTTGTGGGACTTTGATTGTCAAGAGTTCCATTGGATTTGGAGCGCGATCGATTTTATTGCCTTTGGCATCGTGAAGATCCTCAATATAGGTTTCAAAATGACGGAAACCTGGGCCATAAAACTCAACTTGGTCGCCTTCGTTAATAACGTTCCGTTGACGAATAGTTGCTGTTTGTGTCACATCATCATAAGAAACCACTTCAGCGACAAATTTATACTCAGGAATTTTACGACGAGCACCAAATAACTGCTCATTTTCAGATGGTGTACCATAATAAAAACCTGTTGCTAATTCACGTTGGGCAACCTTCCACATCTCATCGACCAAGTCTTGTTTGATAGCTTCAAACTTTTCAGGACTTTCAAGATATGCATCCACAGCCGCCTTGTAGCAGTTGGTTACTGTTGATACGTAGTGAATAGACTTCATACGTCCTTCGATTTTTAGACTGTCCACACCATTTTCAATCATATCTGGGATATGGTCAATCATGGACATATCAACGGCTGACATTGAAAATTCTTCTGGAATCTCACCCTTCAAACTATTACGTTCTTTCCCAAATGGCATATCGTAAAGGTCGTATTTCCAACGGCAGGACTGAGAACATCCACCACGGTTGGCATCACGCATACTCATGTGGTTTGAAAGAGTACAACGACCAGAGTATGAAATACACATAGCTCCATGGACAAATGCTTCAATCTCAACATCTGTACGTTTGCGAATTTCAGCTAATTCTTCCATCGAAACCTCACGCGCCAAAACGACACGAGTCAAGCCCAGTTCTTTCCAAAATTCAAGTGTTTCATAGTTAGTGGCACTTGCTTGGGTAGAGAGGTGAATTTCAAGACCTGGTGCTTCTGTCGCTGCAATCATAATCAAGGCTGGGTCAGACACGATAACTGCTGCAATCCCGATATCACGCAGTTTACGGAACCACTCACCAGCACCAGCTTCATTTCCTTCGTGCATAACCATATTAGCCGCTACATAGACCTTGGCACCATACTTGGCCGCAAACTGGACACCTTCTTCCATTTGTTCAAAGGTAAAGTTACCTGCACGGCTACGAAGACCATAGGCCTGACCACCGATAAAGACAGCATCTGCCCCATACTGAACAGCTACCTTTAGCTTCTCCAAAGTCCCTGCAGGTGATAAAACCTCAGGACGTTTTAATGTTTTTGTCATGTTTTCTCCTATTTGCAATATAAAAGTTTGACGTATTTCCTTCTCATTTTTATAGTAAATAAGGGATAAAATCAAGCCTAGACAGCTTGTTTTGACAATTCTAATCTTTTAATACTCTTCGAAAATCTCTTCAAACCACGTCAGCTTCCATCTGCAACCTCAAAACACTGTTTTGAGCAACCTGCGGCTATCTTCCTAATTTGCTCTTTGATTTTCATTGAGTATAAATACAAACTATTATCCACTCGAACAATTAAGAGATTTAAAATTAAAAGTGTTGATTGATATTTTTGAAACCGAATTTGATTATAAATTCGAAATCAAAAAAATGGAAGAATCTTTAGCGATTGTTCATAATTTGTCCCCATTTGATGAGTTTGAAAAATTATCAATAAATAATACGGACGAATATATGAAAAAAACATTTTTTTATCAAAAATATGATATAATGGTTTTATATTACGAATAAGGAAGTAGGGAAGAAAATATGCAGGGTGGCACACGCAAGGGAGCGGGAAGAAAACCAGTTTCTGATAAAAAACAGATGAAAAATATTTATCTAACTCAGAGTGAGATTGATGTAATTGATTCACTTGAGCTTGATAACTGTAAGAATTTTAGTCAAAAATGCTCCGAGCTAATTAAAATAGGAATAGACACACAAATGAACACTAAAAAGAAAACTACTTCAAATGATTCAATAAAGTTTATCGACTTATTCGCAGGTATTGGTGGAATCCGTAAAGGATTTGAGGATAAGAACACAGAATGTGTTTTTAGTTCCGAATGGGATAGGTATGCTTCTAAAACTTATGAAGAGAATTATGGCGAAAAACCATATGGGGATATTACTCAAATCAATGAGAAAGATATTCCAGACCATGACATTCTTTTAGCAGGTTTTCCATGTCAGCCATTTAGCCATATTGGTAAGCGTGAAGGTTTTACTCATGAAACCCAAGGAACTTTGTTCTTTGATGTACTTCGTATCTTAAAAGAGAAAAAACCAAAAGCTTTCTTACTTGAGAATGTAAAAGGGCTTGTAACTCACGACAAAGGGAATACTTTAAAAGTCATTATGAGAGCGTTAAAAGAAGAATTAGGCTACTCAATTTTCTATGAAATTCTTGATGCTCAACGTTTTGGTTTACCACAAAGAAGGGAACGTATTATCATTGTAGGTTTCCATCCAGATATAAAAGTAGATAACTTTGAATTTCCTAAAGGAAGCGATAAAAAAGTCCCAGTAGGTTCTATTTTAGAAGATAATCCAACTGGGTACAAAATTTCAAAACATCTGCAAGATACATATCTTTTTAAAAAAGATGATGGCAGACCTCAAATTATTGATAAAACTAGCGAAATTCAGGTAAATACACTTGTTGCAAGCTATCACAAAATTCAGCGTTTGACAGGAACGTTTGTAAAAGGTGGAGAAACTGGGTTGAGACTTTATAGTGAACTAGAATGTAAGCGACTAATGGGATTTCCAGATGATTTCAAAGTACCAGTTTCAAGAACTCAAATGTATAGACAATTTGGTAACTCAGTAGCTGTACCAGTAATTAAAGCTGTCGCTGATAAAATGAAAGTATACCTTTAATCAAAAAATAGCATATCATATTTGAACTGCTACTTTTTATTATTCGTAAAACCTTTGATTTGTACTTTTTGACCTCGTTTTTTACTAGGGTATGTCCATTTAAACGGAGTTCCAAACTGTCCTTTAGATGAATATTTCTTAATATATTCATCAACATACAAATCCCTTAAAATAACCTCAAATTTTTTAGTATACAGCATTATATCAGCAACTTGAATAGAATTGTTAACTAATGGACTATTGACCCCAAACATAAAGAAGTTAACTAATTCTTTATTGTATTTATGAATTTCATCAACTAATGTGTTATAGGCAACTTCATTATTTTCTTTCAAACCTTTAGCACTACCATATGCTTGAAATTCTTTGAGTGAATTAGCCAATGACGAAGAAGAATCGAGATTAAGGGCAAGAATAATATCATCTACAGCTCCCTCATGGACTGTTACGGTATCCGCAGAAGTATTTTTTACACTAATATTTTTAGTTATTTCTTTTTGTTCAGTAGTAATCGTAAAAGATACATCTGTTTTTGGATAACCACGATTACTTAATTTAGGTATTGAATTAGTTGCCACAATATCTAAAACAGTATCTTGTTCACTAACACCAGAAACTTTTAAGATTTGACTAAACCAATTATAAGTGGAAGATTTAATTGTTTGGCTATGTTTTGCGTGATTATTCCATAGAAGGATATTGTTTTTGTCAGTCAGTAAGTCAACTATACTATCCTCAGCATTGTTTCCCAAAATATTAGCACTAATCCCTTGAGATAGATTTTCGGAAGCATGATTTAGTACAAAGTCTTTTAATTCAGAAAAAGTTAGTACATCATCTAAGAAAGATACATAAGTTTCGCTATGTATCTTATTTGAATAGTCGTTTTTATTTTTTATTTCTTTTTCGGTAATAGAATCTGGTACAACAACAAAGATTCTTGTGACATTCTTATCAACTAACTTGATGTTTTGAGCAAAAAATTCATTCCCATAGATTCTATCAGTTCGAATCGAGCTAGTCGGTTTAACTAACCAAGTTTCATTATCAAAGTCATTGAAAGTAATTGCATAATCCATTTTAAATTGTTTTTCACAATTTTCATATCCAACTGAATAACCTTTTTTTACAGATACATTCAATTTGGGAATCTTTTGGATTTTTTGAAGCAATTCAGACAAAGTTAAATTTGAAGCAGAACCAGATAAAGATTTTTGCTGATTATCAACGTTAAAACTCATAATATTTTTACTCCATATTAGAAAAAAGAAGCTCATTTTAGAGCTTCTTTGGAAACGCTTTGGAGACAATCCAAATATATTTATCTCATTTTAATACTTCATACAGTTGTTAAAATGATGTTAAATCAAGGATTCTTAGCCTAAGTTACTCTTATATTTTATTCCCACTCAACGGTTGCAGGTGGTTTACTTGTAATATCGTAGACGATACGGTTAACATGATCCACTTCGTTTACGATACGTACAGAGATTTTTTGAAGGACATCCCATGGAATTTTGGCAAAGTCAGCAGTCATACCATCGATAGAGGTGATAGCACGGATTGCAATTGTGTAGTCGTACGTACGACCGTCACCCATAACCCCAACTGAACGAACGCCTGTATTGACCGTGAAGTATTGCCAGATATCACGGTCAAGACCTGCTTTAGCAATTTCTTCACGAAGGATAGCATCTGATTCACGAACGGTTTCTAGCTTTTCTTCAGTGATTTCACCCATGACACGGATAGCAAGTCCTGGTCCTGGGAATGGTTGGCGCCATACGATATGGTCTGGCATACCAAGCTCTGTACCAAGGGCACGAACTTCGTCCTTGTAAAGAGTATTCAATGGTTCGATCAATTCAAACTGCATGTCTTCTGGAAGACCACCCACGTTGTGGTGTGACTTGATAGTTTGAGCTGTATCCGTACCAGACTCGATAACGTCTGTATAAAGAGTTCCTTGAGCAAGGAATTTCACATCTTTGAGCTTGCTTGCTTCATCATCAAATACATAGACAAACTCGTTACCGATGATTTTACGTTTTTGTTCAGGGTCAGAAACTCCTGCAAGTTTATCAAGGAAACGTTTAGCAGCGTCTGCTTTGACGATATTCAAACCAAACTTACCACCAAGCATGTCCATAACTTGGTCTGCTTCCCCTTTACGAAGAAGACCGTGGTCTACGAAGATACAGATCAATTGATCGCCAATAGCCTTTTGGAGAAGAACCCCAACGACAGATGAGTCAACCCCACCTGATAAACCAAGAAGGACACGTTTATCACCGACGGTCTCACGAATTTTTTGGATCTGCATGTCAATGAAGTTATCCATTGACCAGTCACCTTTAGCCTTACAGATATTAAGGGCAAAGTTACGAAGGATATCATTCCCGTATACAGAATGACGAACTTCTGGGTGGAATTGGATACCGTAAATGTGTTTATCTGGGTTTTCAATGGCTGCATATGGGCAGTCAGCTGATGTACCTGTACGAACAAAGTCAGAAGGAATTTCAGTAACTGCATCACCATGGCTCATCAATACAGTTTGTTCATCAGGTGTTGATTCAAAAAGAGATGATGGTGTGTGTGTTAGGGTTGATTGACCGTATTCACGATTTCCAGCATCACCTGCAGGAACAACTTTTCCTCCAAGTTTATGGGTCAATAACTGCATACCATAACAGATTCCCAAAATTGGAATTCCGAGTTCGAAGATTTCTGGGTCAATATCAAATGAACCATCTTCATATACAGAGTTTGGACCACCTGATAGAATAATTCCTACAGGATTGACTTCACGAACTTCAGCAGCTGAAATTTTATGGCTCTTTAGTTCTGAAAAAACACCAATCTCACGGATACGGCGTGAAATCAGCTGGTTGTATTGGCTACCATAGTCCAATACGATGATTTTTTCTACATCTTGCAAATCAGTTGAAATGTTGCTCATCTTTTTCCTTTCTCAAAAGAAATATCTTTTCCAATATTCTATCACAAATAAGGGCGAATTACCAACTAATACTCAATGAAAATCAAAGAGCAAACTAGGAAGCTAGCCGTAGGTTGCTCAAAGCACTGCTTTGAGGTTGCAGATAGAGCTAACGCGGTTTGAAGAGATTTTCGAAGAGTATAAACAAGGCGAAGTTTGACTTTTTCTAGTTTATTGGGGTACAATAGAGAAAAGATAGAAATGAAGTGAAAAATATGCTACCTGCTTATATGAAAATCCATGATCAGATTAAAAAGGATATTGACGAGCACCGTTGGGCTATTGGTGAGAGGCTTCCCAGTGAAAGAGATTTAGCAGAGCAGTTTTCGGTCAGCCGCATGACCCTCCGCCAAGCCGTATCTCTATTGGTTGAAGAAGGTGTCTTAGAGCGCAGAGTTGGAAGTGGCACCTTTGTGTCCAGTACTCGGGTACAAGAAAAGATGCGAGGGACAACCAGTTTTACTGAAATTGTTAAGTCCCAAGGTAAAGTACCCTCTAGCCAGCTCATTTCCTACAGAAAAACCATTCCCAATGAGCAGGAAGTTGCCAAGCTAGGAATTTCTCCTACCGAAAATATTATCCGAATGGAGCGGGTCCGCTATGCCGACAAAGTTCCTCTGGTTTATGAAGTTGCTTCTATTCCTGAAAAATTCATTAAGGACTTTAAAAAAGAAGAAATCACTAGTCATTTCTTCCAAACACTGCAAAAACATGGCTACCGTATTGGTAAATCACATCAGACCATCTATGCTCGCCTTGCTAAAGAAAAGATTGCCCACTATTTGGAAGTTGAAAAAGGACATGCTATTCTTGGTTTGACTCAGGTTTCCTACCTAGAAGATGGTACTGCATTTGAATACGTAAAAAGTCAATATGTAGGCGAACGTTTTGAATTTTATCTTGAAAATAATTAATACTCTTCGAAAATCTCTTCAAACCGCGTCAACGTCACCTTGCCGTACTCAAGTACAGCCTGCGGCTAGTTTCCTAGTTTGCTCTTTGATTTTCATTGAATATAAAATACTAGGCAAAAACTCTCTGTCACGGACGATAAAGAGTCTTTTTATTTTTCTAAGAGTAAATCTTTCAAAGAAATCAGTGTTACTGCAATTAAAATCATTGCCATGCCAAGAAAATCAATAGGATAAAATTGTTCATTCATGATTAGGAAAGCAAAGAAAACAGCCGAAATTGGCTCAATTGAAGCCAACAAACTTGACTTGACCGGCCCAATCAGACTGGCTCCTTTTAGAAAGGCTGTATAGGCAAAGACAGTCCCGATAAGGATAATGCCCGCAAAAGCGAGGAGAAAATCAAGACTAGTTGGGATAGCAGTCTGTAGAACTCCTGTAAAAGGAAGGGCAACCAAACCTGCTATGACCCTTCCCACACCAATGACCAAACTGCTCCCCCACTTCTTAATCAAGGTTATGGGCAAAATGATATACAGGGCGTAAGTCAGAGCAGAAAAGAGCCCCCAGAACAGTCCCGAAGGTGTCATAGATAACTGGTCCAACTGCCCATGAGTGGCGATCAGGAAGGTCCCTCCGATGGCTAATATGATAGAACCTATCTCTCCCAGTGTCGGTACCACCTTATCCTTGATACAGCTATAAATCAAAATTCCGACAGGACAAACATACTGAAGTACTGTCGCGGTACCTGCATTGGTCTCCTGAATAGCAGTTAGATAGGCGAATTGGTTGAGGAATAGACCAATTAGAGCAAAAATAAGAAGAGACAGCAAACTCTTCTTATCCGTTAAAAAGGCCAGCATTTTATCCTTTGCAGTGGCATAAGCCAAGAGCATGAGAATTCCACCAGCGATTAAAAGGCGCAAGTTGGTCAAGACCAGAGCTGAAATTCCGTGTGCCATCAGGTATTGGCCACTCGTTCCTGACAAGCCCCAAGCTATCCCTGCCACAACTGTTAGTAAAGTCCCTTTTAAACTATTTGACATGTCTCTCCTTACTCTTCTTTGCGAATCAAGTTCATCACTTGATTGCGGTCTACAATCCATTGAGCCCTCTCATCCTTTTCATAGGTACGATTCGATAGGAAAATGGCCGCTTCTTGCTTCTGACGATTCCACATGATAAAGGTACCTGTATAGCCCGTATGGTCTAGCCAATCTCCTGCCAAATTCCATGCCAAAGAACGTTCCTTGTCATCCAAAGGTGAAAAATTTTGACTCAAATCTCTTGCAAAATCATCTGCTAAATAGTGTTCTAAAAAGATTTGTAAATCCTTTACAGTCGAAAACAAACCAGCACTACCTGCATGTCTGCCCAAGAGGCGAGCCTTGGGATCATGTACCAGACCTGCCTCGACACCTCTAACTGTTGGAACAGCAAGCTCAACAGGTCCAAATTGGGTTTCCGTCATTCCCCACGGTTTCCAAACTTGTTCTTGTAAAATTACATCCAGTTCTTGATTAAAGATTCTTTCCAAAATAAAGCCCAACAGCAAAAAATGGACATCTGAATAAAGAAAGGCTGGCTGACTTCGTCTCTTGAGATGAAACATCGCTTTCTTTAATTCAGGGGCTGTTAAAAGATCACGATTGGGAATAAAAGGATCAAGATCTGTTGCGTGAGTCAAGAGCTGACGAATAGTGATGTCTGGATAATCACTCTCAGCTAAAAAATCGGTTACCGGTCTGTCAATATCTAATTTGCCTTTTTCCCACAAGAAGGTAAAAACGGTGCCAACGCCAACAACCTTGCTGACACTAGCTAGGTCATAAACTAGTCCTGCCTCAGTCTGCAAGCCATGCTCTGGGTGACTCTGGCCAATATAGAACTCCGTCCATTGATTGTCCTTAAAATACGCAAAAGAGGCTCCGGGATAAATCCCTGCCTCGATTTGTTCTTCTATTTTTTTAATAATCTGGGTCCACTTCATACTTCTTCAAACCACAATTCAACATTATTTCTATCTTTTCCAAGGAAGAATTTTTCAGACTTAGGAATAAAATATTCTGTAGACTCAAACTTCTGGCGAAGACTTGATATATCTAGTTCATTGACCAAGAACTTGAGCATAGATAAGTCCCAGGTAACCGTATTGTCCACAGTCAAATCCTTCCCCTGAGCTGGAATAAAATCAAGGGATGCCCCAATTTCAGATGATTCCAAGAAACTTTCGATATCAGTTTGGAGATGTAATTCCATAGAAATCTCAAATTTACTTAAAGAGATTGATGCCAAATCTGTTTGAAATTCAGGCTTTTCTCCTACTTCTACTAGACTTGCTCTGTCATCTTCTGCATGAATCAAAATCAAATCATCTTCTGGTGAAAAAATTTCAAAAGCGTAGCCATTTTGACCTTTATATAATCGATGAATCGAATCTGTTTTAGATAAGAGTCCCTCGATTTCTAAGGGATTTTCCACCTTGATAATCAATCTAGCCAGTTTTTTTCGTCCCTCTACCTTACGAGTACGCATGCTTGGTGCTTCTTCTAAAACCAGCTTTTCAAGACCTGTTTGGTCCCCTAGTGATAGGAAGGCTGATTCCTCTAACAAGGCCTTCATGCCAAGGGTTTCAATATAAAATGTTTCATTTAATTTTCTATTATTAACTTTTAAAGTAGGAATAATCCGTACAATCTGATTTACATTCATAAATTCCTCCATCACTTTTTATTTTAAAGGATTTTAGAATTTTTTACAAGATATTATGCTCAAATTTAACTTTATTTAGCTATTTAGTAAAGATAGCCTTTCAAGGCTTTTGTCAAAACCTGATAACCAGCAACACTGAGGTGCAGTCCATCAGTTGTATATTCTGGCTCTATAATATTTGTAGTGGGTAAATCCCCTATAGATATTATGGAGCCTATTTTTGTGTAGAAAAAAAGTCCCATATGACCTATAATGAAAAGCGACAAAACAACTCATTAGAAAGAATCATATGGAACAATTACATTTTATCACAAAACTCCTTGACATTAAAGACCCTAATATCCAATTTATGGATATCATCAATAAGGATACACACAAGGAAATCATCGCCAAACTGGACTATGAAGCTCCATCTTGTCCTAAGTGCGGAAGTCAAATGAAGAAATATGACTTTCAAAAACCTTCTAAAATTCCTTACCTTGAGACAACTGGTATGCCTACTAGAATTCTCCTTAGAAAGCGTCGATTCAAGTGCTATCACTGTTCAAAAATGATGGTCGCTGAAACTTCTATCGTCAAGAAGAATCACCAAATCCCTCGTATCATCAACCAAAAGATTGCTCAAAAGTTAATTGAAAAGATTTCTATGACTGATATTGCCCATCAGCTTTCCATCTCAACTTCAACTGTTATTCGAAAGCTCAATGACTTCCACTTTGAGTGTAATTTTAGAAATCTGCCTAAGATTATGTCTTGGGACGTTGAAACAGTCCAGGGAGTGACTGTTTCAATCGGGAGATGGAGATGAGCTTCATTGCGCAAGATTTTGATAAGCTCAATATCATCACTGTTCTTGAAGGTAGAACACAAGCCGTCATTCGAGATCACTTTCTTCGCTATGATAGAGTTGTCCGATGTCGAGTGAAAATTATTACTATGGATATGTTTAGTCCTTACTATGACTTAGCTAAACAGATTCGCTTTCAAATTTCTAGGCTCAGGCTGAAACAGTCTCCCAGACTGTTTCACTCCCGAATGCTAAAATCGTTCTGGATCGCTTTCACATTGTACAACATCTTAACCGTGCTATGAGTCGTGTGCATGTCCAAATCATGAATCAGTTTCATCGAAAATCCCATGAATACAAGGCTATCAAGCGCTACTGGAAACTCATACAACAGGATAGTCGTAAACTCAGCGATAAACGTTTTTATCGCCCTACTTTTCGTATGCACTTAACCAATAAAGAGATTCTTGACAAGCTTTTGAGCTATTCAGAAGACTTAAAACACCACTACAATCTCTATCAGCTCTTGCTTTTTCACTTCCAGAATAAGGAACCAGAGACATTTTTCGGACTTATTGAGGACAATCTTAAGCAGGTTCATCCTATTTTTCAGACTGTCTTTAAAACTTTCCTCAAAGATAAAGAAAAGATTGTCAACGCCCTTCAACTACACTATTCTAACGCCAAACTGGAAGCGACCAATAATCTCATTAAGCTTATCAAACGAAATGCCTTTGGATTTCGGAACTTTGAAAACTTCAAAAAACGGATTTTTATCGCTCTGAACATCAAAAAAGAAAGGACGAAATTTGTCCTTTCTCGTGCTTAGCTGACTTCAACCCACTACAGTTGACAAAGAGCCGGAAAGTAATTTTATCTCAGTCAGTGAATAATCGCGAGCAATGGATTGATGATAGCTTCGAGATTATTGAGAGCCTCATTCACAGGCACATCTTTTCCAATATCGTTCGTCCCAATTAAAAGGACAATTTTATCTACCTCCCCACCGTACAGATGCGCATCCAGATTCTCTAATAACAGTCCTGTCTGATAGCCACAAATTCCTCGATTGACAATTGTCTTTGAAGTCCCAAACAACTCCTGCAGAGGATAATATTCGACAATGGAATCCCCAATAAAAAGAATATCTGGCTCTACAACTGAAACCTGATTTAGGTGACGATACTTGGTTTGGATTTTTTCTTGTTCCTTTAGTAACCAATTTTCTAATAACTGTACTGCTACTTCATTCTCCTTTTTCTAACCAGTTTTCCAATACTTGGTAAACTCCTCCTTGGCTATTGGCTGGCGCTAGAGCCGTCGCCACAGCTTTGGCTTTGTCATCAGCATTTTCCATCGCATAGGCAATTCCAGCCATTTCAAGCATTTCAACATCATTTTCACTATCGCCAAAAGCCATGATTTGTTGGGGGGTCAAGTCCCAACGCTTGAGTAATTCTTCCAAGCCCCATGCTTTATGAATTCCAGCTTGGAGGATATCAATGCAACCATAGCCACTCGATACAGCCCGAACACGGCCATCAAAGAGGTCATTGATTTCTTCCAATACCGAATTCAAACGTTCCTCACCAACAACCATACTCATCTTGAGCACACCACCAAAGAGGTCAGAGGTTAATTCATCCACAAAATTCATTCGTTGGTAGAATTCTTCAATCATTTCTGGAGTCATAAAACTTTCAAGGTCTGTAAAAATGGTACCTTCCTTGACGAAACCACCCTTCATCCCTGTTACAACAAATTGATCCTGACACGCTCGACCCTCGAAATGAGCCAAAGCCTTATCGACAATGGCATCATCCCAAGTCTGAGCCTGAATCAATTCATTGTTTTCAAAAATATGAGCACCATTGGCAACAACCAGAACCACTCGATCCACCAAGTGCTCCAGTAGTTGCCTCATGCGGTGAATTTCATTCCCTGTCGCGATGACAAAACGAATCCCCCTTTGATCCAACTGATCCACAATCTTTTCCAAGCGTGGGAGATCAAGCTGGCCTCTAGCATCCAGCAAGGTCCCATCCATATCTGTCGCAATTACCTTAATCGTCATTTACTTTCCTCTTGATTAGACTTCCTGCAAAACTAGAATCCTAGTTCATGATTGATAATGCCAGCAATCAAATTCATTCGTAAGCCGAAGCGTTTACGATGATTTCGATAGGTTGTTGAAAACATTTTAAACGTTTTTATAGTGAAATGAAATAAGAACAGGACAAATCGATCAAGACAGTCAAATCGATTTCTAACAATGTTTTAGAAGTAGAGGTGTACTATTCTAGTTTCAATCT
>NZ_VMMW01000051.1:0-23010 GCF_013277425.1 Streptococcus sp. 79 | reverse complement strand
TGCTAAAGGTATCAAAAATCCGTATGAAACTCGGGAAATGACACGGTGTTCTATGAACACAAGGAGTTTCATCTTTTCCACTAGGATTTTAGCCCGGGCTCAAATCAGCTCTCTGACTTCAGAGGGCTTTTTTATTGAGGTTTTATCGGTCACAATTTTGGAGACTACAAAAACCTCAAATGGTATCAGCTAATTACACCATAAAGGTGCGCAGCTACTCGGCTTAAAAAGCCGAGTAGGTGTCTGCAAGCCCCCTCGGAGAGCCCACACTTTACGAAGTAAAGTATAGTATGTTTATACTTTACATGGAAGTAGTCACCGAATTCCAGTTAGAAATTACTTTGTAACTACGTTTTGAGGAGGAGTAAAATGCTTTCCTATGTTCGACATTACCCACTAGCGATAGCTAAATTAATGTGTCTGTGCTCTCCTAAAATCTGCTGATTTATTACTGACTAATACAGGAGGTTTTTTTATGGGACAGACAATCATATCTGCTATTGGTGTTTATATTTCCACCAGTATCGATTATTTAATTATTTTAATTATTTTATTTGCACAGCTATCACAGAATAAACAGAAATGGCATATTTATGCGGGGCAATATCTAGGCACAGGCTTACTTGTAGGGGCGAGTTTAGTTGCTGCTTATGTCGTTAATTTCGTGCCTGAAGAATGGATGGTTGGATTGCTTGGTTTAATCCCTATCTATTTAGGGATTCGCTTTGCAATTGTTGGAGAAGATGCGGAAGAAGAAGAGGAAGAAATTATTGAAAGATTAGAACAAAGCAAGGCAAATCAACTGTTTTGGACAGTTACATTGCTGACAATTGCGTCTGGCGGAGATAATTTAGGTATCTATATACCTTATTTTGCTTCGTTAGATTGGTCACAGACCCTCGTGGCCTTGCTTGTGCTTGTAATCGGCATAATTATCTTTTGCGAGATTAGTCGGGTGTTATCCTCTATTCCGTTAATATTCGAGACAATTGAAAAATACGAGCGAATCATTGTGCCCTTAGTATTCATTCTACTTGGACTATACATCATGTATGAAAATGGCACGATAGAGACTTTTCTGATCGTGTAGATTTTTTTGTTTCACTAGGATTTTAGCCCGAGCTCAAATCAGCTCTCTGATTTTCAGAGGGCTTTTTCATTGAGTATAAATGGACAAATCTTAAAGTTACTCTATTGTAGAGTGGCTTTTGATTTGATTAGGAGATTCTTATAAATATAGTAAAATGAAATAAGAATAGGACAAATCGATCAGGACAGTCAAATCGATTTCTAAAAATGTTTTAGAAGTAGAGGTGTACTATTCTAGTTTCAATCTACTATATAAATGAAAACCTTAGCTGTTTGGCCAAGGTTCATTTCTTCTATGCAAGTTCTTCTCTTTTCTTATCTGGGTTCCAGATGAAGCTTGCGATAAAGCTAAAGATGATGGTTAGGATAGCGAGGATAATAGCAAGGATGAGGGCAGGGATGCGGATAAACCACCAGAGTGGATTTGGTTTTTTATCATTGTGCCATTGTTTCGTTTCTTCGTCCAGACGTTGGAATTCTGTTTGAATACGATTGGCGACTGTTTCAATGCCTTCATCATTCATTTTCTTGATATCTGAGATATCGATTGGATTTCCAAAGTTCATATCGACACGCTCGCGGCTAACCAAGCCTTTCAAGGTCATAGGGCCTGTATAGGTAACCGGCATGATACGGACCTTGGCCATTTTGGCAATCAGAGCTACGCCCCCCTTGACATCGTTTGAGTGACGGCTCCCACTTGGAAACATGATGAGAGAGCGGTCACTTTTTTTGAGAACGTTGATAGGGTATTTGATGGCAGAAGCGCTTGGATTTTCACGGTCGATGGGAAAGGCGCCACACATACGGATCCACCAGCCAAAGATACGGTTGGTAAAGAGTTCTTTTTTGGCCATAAAGATAAATTGTTTTGGTTTGGTCGCAAAGGCCATGTAAACAGGATCCCACCAGGTGCGGTGAGGCGCAACCAGAATATAATTTTCATCTTGATTAGGGATTTTATCAGTATTATGATAGTGGGCATTGCCATTGATGGACCATAGGAGCAATACAACTAATCCACGCAAATAAGTATAAAACATGCGATCTCCTTCGATTATTTTCTTGTTATTATTATACCTTATCAAAGGAGGGCTGGCAAACTTTTCCCTTGACTAGGTGCATATTTGGGATGAGATTAGAATTCTTTTAGAAAAAATGATATGATAGAATTTATGGATAAAAATAAGATTATGGGATTAACCCAAAGAGAAGTCGAGGAAAGACAGGCTAAGGGCTTGGTCAATGATTTTACTGCTTCGGCCAGTACCAGCACTTGGCAAATCGTTAAACGAAATGTCTTTACCCTTTTTAACGCTTTGAACTTTGCCATTGCTTTGGCCCTTGCCTTTGTGCAGGCTTGGAGCAATCTGGTCTTCTTTGCTGTTATCTGCTTTAACGCTTTTTCTGGGATTGTGACCGAGCTACGAGCCAAACACATGGTGGACAAGCTCAATCTCATGACCAAGGAAAAGGTCAAAACCATCCGTGATGGTCAGGAAGTTGCTCTTAATCCTGAAGAATTAGTGATAGGAGATGTCATTCGTTTGTCTGCAGGAGAGCAGATTCCTAGTGATGCCTTGGTTTTGGAAGGCTTTGCGGAAGTCAATGAAGCTATGTTAACGGGAGAAAGTGATTTGGTGCAAAAGGAAGTGGAAGCCTTGCTTTTGTCAGGAAGTTTCTTGGCTAGTGGGTCAGTTTTAGCTCGTGTCCATCATGTAGGTGCAGACAACTATGCCGCCAAACTTATGCTGGAGGCTAAGACTGTTAAACCCATCAACTCCCGTATCATGAAATCGCTGGACAAGTTGGCTGGTTTTACTGGGAAGATTATCATTCCCTTTGGTCTAGCTCTCTTGCTGGAAGCCTTGCTTTTAAAAGGCCTGCCTCTCAAGTCATCCGTTGTAAACTCGTCGACAGCTCTTTTGGGATTGTTGCCTAAGGGAATTGCCCTTTTGACCATTACTTCGCTCTTGACTGCAGTGATTAAGTTGGGCTTGAAAAAGGTCTTGGTGCAGGAGATGTACTCTGTTGAGACCTTGGCGCGCGTGGATATGCTCTGTCTGGACAAGACGGGTACCATCACCCAAGGAAAGATGCAGGTGGAGGCTGTTCTTCCGTTGACGGAAACGTATGGTGAAGAGGCTATTGCCAGCATCTTGACTAGCTACATGGCCCATAGTGAGGATAAGAATCCAACTGCCTAAGCCATTCGCCAGCGTTTTGTGGGAGATGTTGCTTATCCTATGATTTCCAATCTTCCCTTCTCGAGCGACCGCAAGTGGGGGGCTATGGAGTTAGAAGGCTTGGGGACAGTTTTCTTAGGGGCACCTGAGATGTTTCTGGATTCTGAAGTCCCAGAAGCCAGGGAGGCCTTGGAGAGAGGATCACGTGTCTTGGTCTTAGCTCTCAGTCAGGAGAAATTAGACCATCACAAACCACAGAAACCATCTGATATTCAGGCTCTAGCCTTGCTGGAAATCTTGGACCCCATTCGAGAGGGAGCAGCAGAGACGCTGGACTATCTCCGTTCTCAGGAGGTAGGACTCAAGATTATTTCTGGTGACAATCCAGTTACGGTGTCCAGCATTGCCCAGAAGGCTGGTTTTGCGGACTATCACAGCTATGTAGATTGCTCAAAAATCACCGATGAGGAATTGATGGCCATGGCGGAGGAGACAGCTATTTTCGGACGTGTTTCCCCTCATCAAAAGAAACTCATCATCCAAACGTTGAAAAAAGCGGGTCATACAACGGCTATGACAGGGGACGGGGTTAATGATATCTTGGCCCTTCGTGAGGCGGATTGTTCTATCGTGATGGCGGAGGGGGATCCAGCAACCCGTCAGATTGCCAATCTGGTTCTTTTGAACTCAGACTTTAATGATGTTCCTGAGATTCTCTTCGAGGGTCGTCGCGTGGTCAATAACATTGCCCATATCGCCCCGATTTTCTTGATAAAGACCATCTATTCCTTCCTGTTAGCAGTCATCTGTATTGCCAGTGCTTTACTAGGTCGGTCAGAGTGGATTTTGATTTTCCCCTTCATTCCGATCCAGATTACCATGATTGACCAGTTTGTGGAAGGTTTCCCACCATTCGTTCTGACTTTTGAGCGAAATATCAAACCTGTTGAGTCAAACTTTCTCAGAAGATCCATGCTTCGTGCCCTACCAAGCGCTCTCATGGTCGTCTTCAGCGTCCTGTTTGTGAAAATATTTGGGAGTATCCAAGGTTGGTCTGAGTTAGAAATCTCAACTCTACTCTATTATCTCTTGGGGTCAATTGGTTTCTTATCCGTATTTAGAGCCTGCATGCCATTTACCCTATGGCGTGTCCTCTTGATTGTTTGGTCAGTAGGAGGTTTCCTAGCCACAGCTCTCTTCCCAAGAATTCAAAAACTGCTTGAAATTTCAACCTTAACAGGACAAACATTACCTGTTTTTTGACTGTCCTGAATGGTTTGTCCTATTTATATTTCATTTTACTATATAAAAAGGTTTTATAAAAACTATTGACAGAAAAGTTTTTTGGTGCTAAAATAAATCTATCAAAACTAAAGGAGATTCTTATGAAGAGGTTTTTAAAGAAACCAATCGTTATGTCTTTGTTGGGAGGATTGATTTTAGCTATTGGTAGCGGTGGAACAAATAAACCGAAACCAATGAATGAGATTGACCCAGGTCCAGCGAATACTTATATGAGATAGTCTCGAAAGAGTTTTATAAATTATTTTGTAAATATGTTTAAATTTATAGGTAAAGGAGGATTAGAGAATGAAATTTGTAAAAACAAGCCCTAAAGCTAAAAAAGTTAAATTTTCTGTTATGTATAAAGACAAAGTCAGATTGATTTAATTTTATTAAAGGCTGCAATTTTACATTTGCAGTCTCTTTTTATTATCGATTTATTTTGAAGAATCGATTTTTAGAAAATTTACTAATATTAAAATGTAAATTGGTTCATAAGACAAATTAAGAAGGGAGAGAAAATGAATTCTAAAAATAGTAGTCGTGTTAAAGATTTTACACTTACTAAATCAATTTTAAAAAACTTGAATGTTTCGAAAGAGCAGATAGATTTGAAAGAAACTAGGTACTTACTATATCCTTTGGATTACGTTAAGGAAGAAAATGGATCATCACTAACTTTACTTCAACCCTATAATAGTCAATTAAGATATCCAATGATTGATAGGGCAAAAAAATATTTGCGATTATTAGCTAATCAAGTCAAGAATGTTCTTCCTCAAAAGTTAATAGTATCTATTGATAGTTTTGATGAAATTTTTGAAGGAGATAAAATCTTTATAGATTACCTATCTCAGTATACTGGGATAGTTTTAGAAATGACTGGTGATAAAAATTCTTATGCATCTAATTTTCGTCTTTTTGATGAAGATGGTTTAAATGAAATGGGATTAAAATATATGTCATGTGGCAATTCATGGACTGCAAGAGACATTTATTTATACTTAGTTGATAATTATAATAAACCGGAATATATTTTAAATTTAGCTGCAGTGTATAATCAATTATATGAAGTTGAAAAAACAGAATATTATTTAGAAATAGCAAGGAAATCAGGAGATAAAAAAATCATTGTAGAAGCCAACTATATGCTTGCAATGCTTTTTGCTAGACATCATAAGAAGTATCTGATAAATGATAGTTACTCTAAATTATTGTTAAATGAGGCATATAATTGTTTTGGAAGTGAGCTTACTATAAATAAGATATTCAATAGAAATGGATATGCTCTCCTATTGTTTAAAGAGAGGCGAATAGATGAAGCAATATCTATGCTGAATGACTGTATCAGTAGTCTGAGAATGTTAAAACAAAATTCAGATGATCCCGCAATTGAAATACATGAAAGTGTTCTGATCTATAATATTTTACAATGCTATATTGAACAGGGAGAAGATGATCAAGTTGATATGTATTTTCGAGAATTAGAATTACTTGATCCAAATTTTATAGAATATAAGATTGAATATGCTAGGTATTTGTTAGACAATAACTCCAATAATTTCTTTGAAGTAATTGACCAAATAATATGTTTTGGAGAAGATTTTCCAGAAATATATTCTTTGCTTGGCTTTTACTATTACAAACAAAATAATTTGCAGGACAGTCTAACGAATTATAAAAAAGCGTATTATTTATCTGATAGAAGTTTTGATTTCTGGTATGACTTACAATACATATATGTCGAGCTGAATATGTATGAAAAAGCACAAAGATTATTAGAACAATGTCAATTCAAAGTTTCACAGTTAGATTTATCTTTTCTAGAAGATTATTTGGTTATATCTTTAGAAATTTTATATAACTGCAATAAATTTAAACAAATGCAACCATTATTGAAAATTTTAGATGCACATTTTAGTGATAATGAAAAATTATCGGATATGAAAGAAACACTAGAAAGTGAAGTGAGCGAATATCATGAATAACTATCGAATTATCTTAAGAAAATATCCTATTGCAATCAATTTTTTTATTTTCAATTTGTTTTTTAAACTATCTATGTATACTTCAAAAACAGTTCATGCACTCTGGTTTGAAATGAATGATAGGCTCCCTAATTATGGTCTATCCTATTCTGCCATGGCATTTGCTGGCATCTTTTCATTTTATATTGGTAAAAAAATAGGACGATTTACCCCTCAAAGAGTGATTCAATGTAGTTTAATTTTATATAGTATTGGCTTATTTTTTAGGATGTTTCCTAATAACTCAGGCATTTCTATAATATCTGGTTTTGTTTCAGGAATCGGTGCTTCGGTAGTGTTGTTATTAATTAGAGTATGGATTGTGGGCATAGGAAGTGAAGAAGAACGTTCCTCTATTGTATCGTTGAAAGAATTTGCAGACGGAGTAGGAAGTTCTTTAGGCATGCTACTAGCAGGTTTTCTTGTCTGGATTTTAACATTCTTGTTTCAAAACGCTACACAATTGACTCTACTTTTTTCGAGCGTCCTTTGCCTGATTACTGTATTTCTAATTCCTCCTATTACTCAATCTCATAATGAGAGTGGCGATTTGGAGAAGGCTGAATTTAAACATTTTGCAAAAGCTAGAACCCTGCTTGTTGGAACTATAATATTCGGCTTCATTATGGGGGGAAGCGTAAGTTTATTTGCTCCATATCTTCCAGTTATTTTAAGCAAACAAGGTATAAATGTATCTGTTATTGGTGTAACATTGACAATTTTAGGACTACTGAGTACTTATTTCTCTTCTCTTTTTTCAGGTCAAAAAACCTCAAAATATAAAGAGTATATCTTTGTGGTCAGTGAAATTTTAGTGGGCTTATCAACAGCTTTATTGATATTTAATATGCAATTTTTATACTTGTTTCTTATTCTTATATGCAGAGCTTTGTTCTTAAATGGTTCTGTAATTAGTCAAGAATTAATGGAGTTGGATATGTATCCTAAAGAACAAATTTCATATTTCTATGGTATATCTCAAACTTCATATTTTATTGGAGATAGTTTAGGTGGATTACTTGGAGGGAATCTGTATGCAAATGATTTACAAAAAACATTAATCATTTTCTTTATCATTTCCACTATAAATGCAATTTCTTTGTTTCTTTTTTATAAGTATATGAAAAAGTAGGTCACAGGATGATGAAAATAAAAAATTTGGATTTAAATGATGCTATATTCCTATCTTATACTCAAGATAGTAAACTTTTATGGCATGATGAATTATTAGTAGATAATAATGGACAAATAATATATGACAAAGAATTTTCTGCAATACTATCAAATGATAATTTTATTTACATATTTAGTCTGGAAAATTCGTATTTAGTGTTATCTAGAATTAATATTAATCTAGAGCTTAAATTGGATACCTATAAACTAGTCAATATATCAGATAAAGCAGAGATACTAAATGTCTATTTTTATAATTCAGATATTGTTGTGATCATTTCTGATGATACAGCTTCTATCTCTCAGTTTCTTATTTCTTTTGAAGAGGAAAAACTTATCACTGCTATGATAAGTAATATTGGGGAGAAACAGGACTTGTATAGAGTCTATAATGATATTGAATTGCGGTTAATTTCCACACCTAATATACAGCCCAATCTAGAAATTGATGGAAAAATTATACAGAATTATCTATGTGATCGAGGAAATATGGTGTGCAGTCTTTACTCTACTACTCGTATATCTCTTTATAATTTCGAAAACGATTCATACTTAATAGAAAGTTTAGACTTGTTTTATCCTATTATTAACGCTATTTTAGACGAGTGGAATCTTTTTGTCATTTTGAATAGATTCGGTCGAACAATTTTAGTTAGTATTGACTTGAAAACAAATATGATTAAAGAATATGATTTTGAAGGGAAGATTGATTTTTGTTTACTTCAAAACAGTAGACTTGTTTTGAAGCATAGTACGATTGAAGGATTCGAGTTTTTACTTTTTGAAGATGGAAAATTTGAGACAATCTATAGAGATATGTCAGAGGAGTTAATAAGCAAAGAATTCTATTTTGAGAAGTTTGAAGGGATTCATTATAAGTCAAATAATCCAGAAAAGTTATTAGTTTCTTTACATGGTGGTCCAGAATCCTATGAATTTAATTCATTTACTAATGCTAAAATATATCGGTTTGCCTTGAACAACTCGGTAGATGTCTTGGTTGCTAATTATATTGGGTCGTCTTATTCAGTTAATACAGAATTATCAAATAAAAATTGGAATTATGTGATAGATGAATTGGTAAGAACGATTGAGTATATAGTGAGTAAAACAGTAAAAGATGTTAAAAAAGTTTATTTATATTCAGGAAGTTTTGGATCTATATTAGGATTACTACTGAGTGCCAGATTTTCTCACAATCTAGGTGGACATATATGCGTTTCCCCTTTGATAGATTTATCTAATCAAATAAAAAAAACAAGTGGAATGGAAAGGAAATGGTTTACTGATAAGTTCTCGACAACTGAAATTACAGAAATGTTTTCTGATAAGGTGTGGAAGAAAAATCTTCCTTATAAAACATTCATCATGCAAAGTCCTAGAGATAAAGTTTTAGATTTTTATTATATGAAGTCGACATTGAACAACTATAAATGTTTTGAAATTGATGAATTACCAATAAATGGTCATGGGCCTGAAACTGAATTTGAACTCGATATACTTAATCAAAGTGTTTTAGAAAAAATGAATAAATTATTTGTTGATTGACAATGATAATTTTCTGTAACCGTCCAATAACGAAGTATATTGAAAAATCTCCATATTAGGAACTATCCGTGAGTTCTCTAATCTGGAGATTTCTTATAGGGGCTGGAGCTCTTCTTGACGTCTCTGTAGGCGTTCATCAACTGACAAGTCTTCCCAGTCTCTTTCCAAGGCAAATAACTGGTCACAATAGGCTAAACCTTTAGCTCCTAAGGATGATTTATCTGCTTGCTTGGGGGTGGCTTCAAAAAATTTCCTTCTCACATGCGCCCAACATCCAACAAGTTCAGCTTCTTCCAGTTGACGATAAGCTTCTAGCGGTTCGCAGTTTACCAAGCTTAGCGTCGCCTTGCTCCTAAACCTTGAACTGCTATTGCATAGGCAGAACTAGAGGACTAAAGTCCTAAGTTACTACCGCAACATATCACAATGCACATATCCAGAATAATCTCCTAGGAATTCTTGTACTACTGAACCACTTCGACGCTAATCATGGAGGTAGAGTGTGTTTGCTTGCTTCTCTGATTTTCCTGACAAAAAAGTCCAATAGTAAGTCAGCTGACTAGCACTCTCTAGAGCCCGATAATAGGTTTCATCCGTATGAAGAAGAGCTTGTTCTAACAACTTTTCTCGTAAAAGGTTATAAAGGGACTCTAATAGTATTGACTCGTCTTGATATGCCAATTAGAGATTTCCTTACGTGTGATTGGTAAACCCATCTTAGCCCAATCTTCTTCCATAGGCTTCCCTCTCTGTTTTCTAACTTTATCATACTAAAAAGAAAGGCATCATTTCAATAGAAATCACGACTTTCTGATGAATTTATTTTTGGAGTGATAGAAAAGCCTTTCATCAGCCAATCTACTTGTTCAGGTGCGAGAGCTTTGACATCCTTTTCTGTACTGGGCCAAGTCAGTCTGCCGTTCTCAAAGCGTTTATATAATAGCCAAAATCCTTGACCATCCCAGTAAAGGACTTTAAAGCGGTCTTTACGTCCACCACAAAAGAGAAAAACTTGACCTGAGAAAGAATCCAATTCAAAGTGGGTTTTAACCAGATAAGCCAGTGAATCGATTCCTTGTCTCATATCAGTTTTCCCACACACGAGATAGACCTGCCCTAGGCTAGATAGATGAATTGTCATAGAGCAACACCTTATCCAAAAGCTCTTCTATCATTTCGAGATTGAGAGATTGAAAAAACTTACTTCAAGCTTGCCAATACGAATTTTAAGCAGAATATCATTTCTCTTTTTAGAATCAAAAGGACGAGATTGTGGAATCTCTACAGGAACAATAGGTTGTGGCATTAAAATATCCTCCAATAGTTTTACTTTACTAATAGTATACAGGAGGTCTTCCATGAATGATAGATACCTTGTTATGACGCGCTTACAAAAGAACTAGATAGACCCACTAAGTGTGGTTACTCTAGTTCTTTTTCACTTATTCAACACCCAAGATTTCTTTAATATCATCAACGCTCAGATTGCTTCTGCTTTCTTGTCCTTCAAGGACGGTGTTGAAGAGTTCTTTTTTACTTTCTTGGAGTTCTTGTATTTTTTCCTCTATGGTACCAAGTGTGATAAGGCGATAGACATCGACTTGTTTGGTCTGGCCAAGGCGGTGGCTTCGACCGATGGCTTGCATCTCAACTGCTGGATTCCACCAGAGGTCACAGAGGATGACGGTATCAGCTCCTGTTAGATTCAGTCCTGTTCCACCTGCTTTTAGGGAAATGAGGAAGCAGTCTTTTTCCCCTTGATTGAAAAGATTGACCATTTCTTGACGTTTATCTGAAGGTGTTTGTCCTGTTATTTTAAAGTGAGACATTTCTTTTTTCTCTAGTTCTTGCTCAATGAGATCAAGCATAGAGGTGAATTGTGAAAAGATAAGTGGTCGTGACCCTTTTTCACGAATGGTGTCTAGGAGCTCGAATAAGCTGTCCATTTTTCCACTATCTCCTTTGTAGTCTTCTAAAAAGAGAGCAGGGGTATTACAGATTTGTCTAAGTCGGGTTAGTCCTGCTAAGATTTCAATTTTATGACGTTTAATCTCATAGGCGCTGGCTCCTGAAACCATTTCTTGCATGCGTCGAAGTTGAGCTAGATAGAGCGTTTTTTGTGAACTGCTGAGTTCATTGCTGTAGAGGTGCTCGCTCAGTTCAGGTAATTCTGTCAGAACTTCGTCTTTTTTCCTACGCAGGACAAAAGGTTGAATCAGTTTAGCAACGAGTTGAGGTGACAATTTTGAAAATTCCTTTTTACTTGGTAGGAGACCTGGTAATACTATCTGGAAAATAGACCAAATCTCTTCGAGACGGTTTTCAATAGGAGTTCCAGATAGGGCATAGCAGGTTTTGACATCAAATTCTCTTAAAGCTTGTGCTGTTTTGGTCTGACTATTTTTTATCATCTGTGCTTCATCTAGGATGAGGTAGTCGTAAGACTGCTTTTGATAATGTTCAAGGTCAGATCGAAAAGATGGGTAGCTTGTAATAGTGATAGTGGCAGATTTTTCAATTTGTTTGATACGCTCAGTTTTTGTGCCATAGGCTACTTCAACCTGTTTGTGAGGTACAAATTTTCGGAATTCTTCCTTCCAATTGTAAAGAAGGCTGGCTGGAGCTAGGATAAGAGCTTTCTGGTCTGGTTTAAGGTTGGCTTCCAGAAGAGTGATGGTTTGCAAGGTTTTCCCTAACCCCATGTCGTCCGCCAGGATTCCTCCGAAATGATAATGATCCAGCATACTCAGCCACTTGACTCCTTCTTTTTGATAGGAGCGGAGTTTGGCCTTGACTTCATAAGGCTTGATATCAAATTCTTCAGGGTGGGTCAGGTCATAAGCCATCTTTTTGAAATCACGAGAAAAATTGACATGTTCATTGTCTTTGAAGGTTTCAGAAAGACTAAAGGCACGAGATTTGTGCATCTTGATTTTTCCGTCTGAAAATTTAGCGCGAAGATCTTGGAGGCTTTGGGCAACCTTGAGACTTTCATCGTCAAAGACTAGAACCTTTCCTTGCTTGGTTTGGTAGTGGCTTTCTTGATTCCATAAAGCTTGGATAGCTTTTTCAACCTCATCTTCTGAAATCATAGAAAAATCAAACTGAACTGAAAGGAAGCCTTCGTCGTCAAAAATGTCAATGACAGCAGGATCTTCTACTAAGAGTTTTTCAAGCGATTCATCTAGTTGAACTTGACCCAGAGCACGAAAACGGGGGAGTTCTTTTAGGAAGAAATCAACGATTTTGATTTTGGAAAGACTATGAAATTCCTCTTTGAAACCAGCAGAAAGCAGTTGATGATAGATTTTTCTAGCTTTGCTAGCTTGGTAAGTATAGGGGAGGGTTAGGAGATCTTGTTTAGAATGGACTTGTTTTTCTCCAAAGGACCACACCATATTAAGGGCAATTTCATTTCTAGTCTTGGAGAAGGCAAAGGTGGGGATAAAGGTCATGGATTTGTAATTCATCTGGGATACTGATAGGAACATAGTTTGAGATGATATTACAGACTTGCATGAGTTCAGCCTTATTTTCTTTTGAAAAGATAAGAGGAGAATTTTCTTGATAATGATAGATCCAAGTAGCTAATTTATCCAAAAAGTAACGGTGCTCTTCTTTGATGATGTGGAAGTGATTGTGTCGAATCCAAAGTTTTTCTTGAATAATGAAACCAAAATAAGCTGTATTGATGATTTCATAATGGTTATTAGATTTGACAACTTTAAAAATTTCCTCTTCCGGGCTAAAGGGACTATCATCTAAGAATATAAGAGGGTATTTGGCTTTTGAGGTTACATATTGGAAGACATCCAAAGCTTGAAAAAGTGGGACGAGGTCGTTTAAATAGCTAACAGGAGTCTCTAAATAGCGTCCGCAATCTCTAGGGCTAATGCCATAACTGAAGTTGAAATAAGAATGTCCATTTCTATCGGTAAAATATTTTTTAATATAGAGGAGTAGGTTTTGGGATGCTTGATTAAGCTGATTCAAGGATAATCTGATTGTCCCGATTTTCTGTGAAACAAAGTAATCTTCCTCTTGGAAAATGAGAAAAATGAAGTGAGCTATATCCTTGATAACATAGGCACGAGGAGCTTGTTCTACCTGCAGTTTTAAGGTCCAGGCTAGGCTATGATTTCGGATTTCGACTTGTCCATGAAGGGCAAGCGAAGGCGCCGTAGCTTTTTCTTCTACCAGTTCATCTTGGAGCTCTTCAGATGGCAAAGTAGGAATCAGTTGGCTGGCAAAACTTGGTTTATGACTCGCTTTACCAATGCGTTCTTGAATAGCTTGGGGGAGACTACGAAAATAAAGATCCATGGCAACCCAGTGTTTACAGACTCCCTGATTTTGGAAATCCTTACATTCGCAATGAAAGCCAGTCAAATCGAAGTGCTCCATACTGGTCAGGATGTTGGGCTCCAGATGCATGGAAATACCATCATAGGTATTGGGGTGCTTAAAATATTCCTTGTTTTCAGTATCAAAATAGTTTTTTATCTGTTGGAAAATAGTTCGTCCATCCATTCTCATACGAGCAGGGAGTCTATCGGGAACCGCCATTGAAGTAACCTCTATTCTAATTATTCTTTCCTCTATCTTATCAGATTTTATAGGAAAAGAATAGACTTATCTTATATAAATTGCATCTTGATAGGGATTGGAAACATTTGTAGTTGCCAGATAGTTGTATGTAATATCGACAATCAATTACAAGGAGCTTACGATTCCACAGAAACTATCAAGTGAAAACTGACCTATCTATAACATTCTAGCTAAATTTCTTCTTGGTTTGGTAAGTTTTTCATCTGGTGAACTAGATAGGCTGCTATAAGTAGTAAAATTATAAGAGCAAAGGCAACAACTTCAAGACCAACACTTGTTGCAAGAAATACGAGAGCAAGGGATAGGACAGCTGGGATAAGCAAGTTGATAACATTGATGGAGGATTGAACTGATCCCATTAACTCCTCAGGAATGATTCCAAAAATCATGGCTTGCAAGCGAGGACTCAATACTCCTGCCGAGAAAGCATCACCTGCACTTCCTAGTAAAATAAGTAAAAAACTTCCACGTAGAAAACCTATAACAATGAGAGACTCCATCAATAGACTCCAATAAATATTCAGGCGAATAGAAATTTTTTTAGATAGAAATCCACTCAGAAGTCCACCTAAAATAACATGAAGAAGGCTTATCATTATCAAAATTGCCAGACTTTGCCCTGTTGACAAATCCATAAAAGGATGGTGAATCAGTAGAATCGCACTGACAGGCTCTACCATCATCAAAACAGCTTGACTAATGGACAAAATCCAAAGCAAGACCATGACATCTTCCATAGTCATCAATAATTTCATTGACTCTTTCAAATGCTGGAAAAAGCTACTCATTCCTACATAAGGAGGAACTTCGATTTTTTCTTCCTCTTTTTTCAAGCGGTTTCGGATAAGTAGACTTCCTAGAAAGGCAAATAAAAAGGTTAAAACATTTACAAAAGCTAGAGTAGAAATGCTAAACAGTCCTAAAAATACTCCTCCGCTGAGATTACCTATCAAACGTACAATGGAACTCGTGGACTGCCTAAAACCCATAGCCTCCGTCATATCATCGTTTATTAGCCGTATGTAAATCGGTGTCAGCATGTATCCTGCAAGAAAACCAATCGTATCTGAAATCAAGTTCATACTGCAAATAAAGAAAACAGAAAAGAGAGAGAAGTCGGTACTTGTCAGGAGCAAAGTCACTCCAGAATAAAGGAGGACTTTGATAAAGAGGATAGAAATATACTTGCTAATTCGATTTTTTTGAAAATCAGCTATAACTCCAGTAAAAAGTTGCAAAACCTGAGGAATGGTTTCTGATAGGCTAATCAAAAATATAGCTAAGGGAGCAAAGGCATAAGAAGAGACATAATTGATAAAAGCTAAGTAAAAAATAGTATCTCCAAAACTTGAAATCCACTCATTCACTGTTAGCTGACGAAAAGCTCGATTTTTAAGAAAAATATGCATATTAATCTCCTTATAATAAATTCTAGAAAGCATAGAGCAAATTCGTGGTTCGTCTGACTAAATTTCCTATCTAAATACTACCTTCAAATATAAAATTTAGTGAAACTTTTATCTCCTCTAATCTTCTAAATATATTTTTTATGAAGCCAAGACTTTTTTTGAATAAATTACCTATTTTTTGACAATTCTGTAAGTTTCCGAAAAATATTTCAAGTGAATCCATCTATTACCTTAGGACATTGAAACTTCTTTCGCCAGAGGTGCTTATATTACTGGAAAGTTGAGGATTGAAATGTGGTATAATAAGAGGTAATAGAGTTTGGAAAGTGAGAGAAGATGATTTCAAAGAGATTAGAATTGGTAGCTTCCTTTGTAGCACAGGGAGCCATTTTATTAGATGTGGGAAGTGATCATGCTTATCTGCCTATTGAGTTGGTCGAAAGAGGCCAAATCAAAAGTGCCATTGCGGGTGAGGTGGTGGAAGGCCCCTATCAGTCTGCGGTCAAAAATGTTGAGGCTCACGGCCTAAAGGAGAAAATCCAGGTTCGTTTAGCCAATGGTTTGGCAGCTTTTGAAGAGGCAGACCAAGTGTCGGTCATTACCATTGCTGGTATGGGTGGTCGTTTGGTTGCTAGGATTTTAGAAGAAGGCTTGGACAAGCTGGCTAATGTAGAACGTTTGATTCTCCAGCCTAATAATCGTGAAGACGACTTGCGCATTTGGTTGCAAGACAATGGTTTTCAGATTGTGGCAGAAAGTATTCTAGAAGAAGCTGGCAAGTTTTATGAAATTTTGGTGGTGGAAGCTGGACAAATGAAGCTATCAGCCAGTGATGTTCGCTTTGGTCCCTTCTTGTCCAAAGAGCTCAGTCCAGTCTTTGGCCAAAAATGGCAAAAAGAAGCTGCCAAGCTAGAGTTTGCCCTCGGACAAATCCCTGAAAAAAATTTGGAAGAACGTCAAGTTCTAGTAGATAAAATTCAAGCCATCAAGGAGGTTCTCCATGCTAGCAAGTGAAGTAATTAATGCATATGAAGCCTTTTGCCCTCAGGAATTTTCCATGGAGGGAGACAGTCGTGGTCTGCAAATTGGCACTTTGGACAAGGAGATACAAAGTGTCATGGTTGCTCTCGATATTCGTGAAGAAACGGTGTCTGAAGCTATTGAAAAGGGTGTGAACTTGATTATCGTCAAGCACGCGCCGATTTTCCGTCCCATCAAGGATTTGGTAGCTAGCCGTCCACAAAATCAGATTTACATTGATCTCATCAAGCATGACATTGCAGTTTATGTCAGCCATACCAATATTGACATCGTTGAAAATGGTCTCAATGACTGGTTCTGTCAGATGCTAGGAATCGAGGAGACAACTTATCTTCAGGAGACAGGTCCTGAACGTGGAATTGGACGTATTGGGAATGTTCTGACTCAGACCTTTGGGGACTTTGCCCAGTATGTCAAGCAAGTATTCGGCCTAGATAGTCTTCGAATGGTGCATTATCAAGAGAATGACTTGCAGAAACCTATTTCAAGAGTGGCCATCTGTGGTGGAAGCGGGCAGTCATTCTATAAGGATGCTTTAGCTAAAGGAGCGGATGTCTATATCACTGGTGATATTTACTACCACACTGCCCAGGATATGTTGTCTGATGGCTTGCTGGCATTGGATCCAGGTCACTATATCGAAGTGCTGTTTGTGGAAAAAATCGCAGCACTCCTTACTCAATGGAAAGAGGAAAAAGGCTGGGAACTAGAGATTTTACCTAGCCAAGCATCGACCAATCCTTTCCATCATATCTAGTTAGAAGGTGAAGACAATGAAAAATTGTACTAGTATAATTATGGTAAACTGAAACTACACTAGTACAAATGTGATTCTGAGACATTGTTGAGACTGGATTTTTTTGTAAAACTTATACCCGAAATTTTATAAATAAAAAAATACAATAGTCCTCGTTTTTTGCAGTTTAATCAAAAAATCCAATACATATAATTAGAAAGATAACAATTTACCATAAAATACTCTAAAAACAGAAAAAATAAAATGTTTTTCCTTGCAAAATTCGGGGGGGGGGTGGTATAATTGCTACTAGACTGTATACTCTTCATAGGAGGTATAGTGGGGTAAATAGTCGTAAGTTGCTATTTAATATTATTGTCAATTGAAGAGGAAAATGACATGTTCTCTTCAATCATATCTTTAAGGAGAAAGAGTTATGGATTTTAGAAAGTCTAACAGAGAAAAGGTCTTCCGTTACTCCATTCGTAAGTACCACTTTGGTGCCGCCAGTGTTGCGGTTGCCGCATTGATGTTTTTTGCCAACGGTGCAGTAGCAGCGAGTGAGACAGTCACTCCAGCTACAACTAATGACGTGGTCGCTGGATTTGATGGTAACCCTGATGGGGCTCTGCAGGAGTCGGATGAGGGAGAGTCGAAGGAGGTTGTACTTGAGCAACTTGCTGAAGGCAAGATCACAAAGGAGATAAAAGGGCAAGGGAGGTCAGCGGAAGGATCTAATCAAGGACAGACAGTAGCTGCCCCTAAAACTACTGGAGTAGACTCTAGCCAGCCAGAGTCTGTTCAAGAAAGTCCTCAGGTGAGAGAGAAAAGGGCAGGATCTGCTGACACGATAGCAGCCAAAACAAGCAGCACTGGAGTCCTTCAGCCTCGGGTGCTCAAAGACAGCCAGTCTGACTATGACCTTATTCCACTTGACGATGATGAGGATGGTACAGAACAGGATGAACAACCGTTAAACACTCCGGTGACAACAGCGATTCAACCTCGTTCAAGAGGAAGCAGACAAGAAGTTCCTTCAGGCTACATAGCTGTGCCAAGTAATGCTTATGTAGATGGGAACAACTACTTTTTAGAAGATGGACATGCAGGTTCACCTTATGCCCGTGGAACCTATGTCTATGGTTCGCAACGTTCAAGAGCATATTGGGACGGAAAAGAGTTTCGTATTCCGGAAGCGAAAGATTTTATCTACGGGATAGTCAAGAAAACAGAAACTGGTTTTAAATGGGAGATTGATATCAATAAGGGAAAAGTAGGACGGGGTCCACACCACTACTTATCAAATACTTTTTGGTTTACCCTACCTAAAAACCACACTGTAAAAGCAAACTCAGTAACTATTTCTCGTTATGATCATAGGACTGGTGGCACCACTGCTACTAGTGGAGATGCAGGTAACGGAGAGGATCAAATCCTAAAGGCCTTACAATCAGCTGATGGAATTAGTGATGAAAAGCAGGGGACTGTTGCATCAACAGGAGCGGCAGCAAAAAGTGGAGGTTATGGTTATCGGACGGATAGTCTGGATGGCTTAGCCAAGGAAGAAGTTAACTGGTGGGTGCAGAAAGGTTTCTACTACCATGCTGATAAAAACTTCCCAACTGAAGTTGAGAAAAAGGCAGCTTCTAAATACTCTGGTATCAAAAATGAAACCGAGAAAGTCTACACCTTCTCTTTGGACGGAGGACGTGATGATAGCTACCATTTGACCTTTGAGACGACTTCCCCAGATACGACTTTCCGTAATCTCTATTACGCCTTGGGTGTTAAAGGGTTTAGGCTGTCAGGGAAATCAGTTAATCGCTTGCTAGTCAATCAGTGGTACGGTAGAGCTGCCGGTGAAGGAGACCAGGCTGAGAAGTATCCGGCTCAGTTGGAAGGAAATGGCTACTATCAGATTGTACAAGGGCGAATTTGGCAGCCGAAAAATAATAATGTATCAACAACTCCAGGTACCTCTTCATCTTTAATTGCTAAAAGCGATGGAGGCATTGACCTTGAATCTTACTTTAAAAATAGGGATAAGGTAGGGGATAATGCTGAATCACATCCAACTTCTTATAATCTTTTTAAGGACGGCGTCAAAGTTGAAAACAACAAAGAAGCTGCAGACACTATCGTCAATACTCCGGGAGTGAAATCTTATCTTGTAGAGCGAATCTTTGCTGACGGTTCTGGTGAATTGGTTCAGTTAAATTTTGTTGTGAAACCGAAAAAACCAAGTTTAAATACTGATTTGGAAAAGCAAGCAGGGATGATAAAGGATATCACTGCAACTAACGGAACCAAAGGTGTAGAGATGGTTCTCTACCATGACGGAAAAGAAGTAGCAACCAGTATTGCTGGTGATGATGGAAATGCAACCTTCAAAAATGTTGTTATTACAAAAGGTTCTTATACTGTCAAGTCACGTGTTTCAGGTCAGTCTTATTTGACTGCAGAAGGCAAGCGAACTTCACTCTTAGAGTCTGAATCATCAGATGCTAAAGTAGCCAACTACGATAGCAGTCAGATTCGTATTGGGTTTGGACAAAGTGGAGAGGGCGGAGCAGCTTCTAGCTTGGAGACAAGTAAGTATAAAGCACTATATCTTGACAGTTATACTGGAAAGCAACTACAAGTGCTGGTTCGAGTTCCAGGTGGTAAGTCTATCAAAAATATTGAAGTAACTGATTTAGAAAAAACGGGCTTGGTTCAGGGTGGAGTGGAGCCTGAGGGTTTCCTAAGTAGTACGACGCCATTAACAGGAACTATTAACAAAACCAATTCAGGTATCCATCAAATTACTGTTACGGTTACAACCGCAGATAATACAACCAAGACAGAAAAACTCTATCTATACATTCCATTTACGAAACCGAGTTTTGCAACAACAGCTGAGAGTTTGAAAGGAAAGACTACAGGAAAACCGGTCATCAAAGCAAACTCTGGAACAAAAGGAGAAGCAGCAAATATTCCTGATAAAGCAAAACTGAAAACCTTCTTGGTTAAAGGTGGGAATGATGTGGATGCTGTAGGCACAGGTGCTTCTGATAATAAGCCTAAAAAAGCTACTGGCTATACTATTCTTGCTAGTGGTGATGTTAAGGCGGATGGAACAGTTGAGTTTACTCCTGATAAGTATAGACAAGAATTGGTGGGGAATGAGGAACTTCGTCTAGTTACGGCAGTGGTTAAGGAAGGTACAGATGAACCTGTTTTAGACTATCTTGTATCACCACTATCAGAATCGCTTAAACTAGAACTTCCTACAGAAGCTAGCCGTGACTTTGTAAGCCCAGCAGAAAAAGTTACCGTTGAAAATCCAGGTAGTCTAAATCAAACCGAGAAAGATAAGCTAAAAAAAGCTATTGAAGATGCTAATCCAGGATTTAAAGTTGAAATAACAGATGATGGTAAGGTTCAGGTGACCAGACCGGATGGACAAAAGGAAGAAGCTGCTGTTAGTGATTTTGTGAAACAAAGTGGGCAAGCAGATTCTGCAGATGATTCGACTTCTCCAAAAGAAATCCAAAAACCAACTGAAAAAGTGAAGGTAGCTAATCCAAATAAGCTAACCAAAGAGGAATTGGAAAAGATTACTCAGAAGGTTCAGGAGAAAAATCCTGGTGCTACTGTACACGTTGGGCAAAATGGAGATGCCTATGTTGTACAACCAGATGGAACAAGTGGCTTGATTTCCCACAAAGATTTGTTGGAGCTGACAGAAGAGCAAAAAGAAGCTGCAAAGAACCGTAAACCGTTAGTCAACCCAGAGCAGAAAGTACCTGTAACCGATCCAGAGAAACTAAATTCTTCAGATATTGAAAAGATTAAGAAGGCTCTACAAGCTGCTAACCCAGGAGCGACTGTTACAGTGGATAGTGATGGAAATGCAACTGTTACAAGTCAGGACGGATCAGAAAGTAAGTTTATCTCACGAGATGACTTGGTTACAAAAGTGACGGTCCAAGCGCCTCAATCTCCAACTATCTCACAAGATAAAGAAACTCTAACGGTAACATCAATGGTAGGTCAAGACGAAGCTACTAAGGTTATGCTTACGTATACAAATGCTACTGGACAAGAAAAAACTGTTGGTTTTACTAAAACTGGTAGCAACTGGAATAAGGATGACGCCAATGCAGATAGCACAATTTCGATTATAAATGATGAAAATGGACTGGGCAAAATCCTAATCCAAGCTGAAACAGCAGAAGCAGGTTCAACAGTTACAGTTAAGCAGCAGAAGGACGGCTCTGACTTTAGTATAGCAGCTACTACTAAGGTTTTAGGAAGATTAGAGGATGTAAGTGGTATAGCCCAACCAGATGGTTCGGTTGTAATTACTGTACCGCAGGAAGCTACTGAGTTTGATTTGACTTATCATAATCAAACTAGTAATCGTTCAGAAACACAACATTTTAGAAAAACTGATCAAGGATGGAGTGCTGTTGCAGAAATTACAGCTAGTGGCAATAGCTTTACCCTTCCAAAAAGTTTAGTAAAAGACGGGACGGAAGTTGCGGTAAAAGCTTCTAGCGCAACGAAAATTTCAGAAACTAAACGAATTAAGGCTAAGTTTGAACAACCGAGTGCAACAACTAGTGCTACACGTCAAAATGGAGATGTAGAAGTTACATTACCGACAGATGCAGAAAAAGTGACCTTAACTTATAAGAACAAACAAAATACCAATGCCACAGTAACACTGGTTAAACGAGGAAATAATTGGAGTTCTTCAACAACCTTACCAGATGGTATCAGTCTAGCAAATGGTAAGGTTACGCTTGACTATACAAAAGTGAACAGGAATACAAATATCACAACAGCCTCTACTAGAGGAAATGGCGATGTTGAATCTCAAGCAAATAACCAAAATCATCCTATTCCAGAACACACAGCCCCGACGACTAAGACGATTACAAAAGTAATCGGTGAAAATCCTACAAATGCAGAGTTACTTGCTGCTGTAGATGTAGCTAACAAAGCATCAGCTGTACTGAAAGAAGGAACACAGTATCCAACTACAGTAGGGAACTATACTCTTGACGTTGTTGTTACTTATACAGATCAAAGTACAGAAAACGTAAGAGTAACGTATGTGGTGAAACAAGCAGACAAGACAGCTCTAACGCAAGCGAATAACGACTTAGCAAGCGAAGTAGCAAGTCAACCAACTACAGATGACAAGCCACAAAGCAAAGTTGACGCATATACTAAAGCAAAAGAAGCGGCGGATAAAGCAGTGGAAGCAGCGAAAAAAGTAATAGCGGACGACAATGCAACACCAGAAGCTGTACAAGCAGAGCTAGCGAAAGTAAACGCAGCCAAAGCAGCCTTGAAAGCGGCAGAAGATGCTGTAACAACCGCAGCGACAACTACAGCGAAAAATAAACTAACTGAGGATAAAGCGAAGTTAGATGAAGCTGTAAGTACAGAAGGTAAGACACCAGAAAGTATTCAAGCATACGAAGCCGCTAAGAAAGAAGCAGAAGCAGATGTTGCAGCAGCGAAGGAAGCAGCCAAAGCAGTATTAGCTAAAGGTGACAATGCGACAGCAGCTGAAGTTCAAGAAGCGCAAGAAAAAGTAACAGAAGCGCAAGGTAAGTTAGACAAAGCGAAAGAGCAGTTAGTCGACAAAGCAGACAAGACAGCTCTAACGCAAGCGAATAACGATTTAGCAAGCGAAGTAGCAAGTCAACCAACTACAGATGACAAGCCACAAAGCAAAGTTGACGCATATACTAAAGCAAAAGAAGCGGCGGATAAAGCAGTGGAAGCAGCGAAAAAAGTAATAGCGGACGACAATGCGACACCAGAAGCTGTACAAGCAGAGCTAGCGAAAGTAAACGCAGCCAAAGCAGCCTTGAAAGCGGCAGAAGATGCTGTAACAACCGCAGCGACAA
>NZ_VMMW01000050.1:0-1501 GCF_013277425.1 Streptococcus sp. 79 | reverse complement strand
TAAATCACGAGAGTAATTGAATTCGAACTAAGATTTATCTTTTTCCACTGTAACCTTTTAACGTCCTCATGTCTAGTCTAAACGAGGAAAGATGTAGAACTTATCCCGTGAGCTCTGTCGCTAGAAAGAGAAAACGACAGATCGAAGTAATCCTACTTTACTTGTGTCTGTAAAACGAACGGTCTGATAGAACTGGACTCTGTCACGTATTGACTAGATGAAGGTTCACCAATATAAGATATCCCTCAGGCACCAAAACAAGAAAGGAATAGGCACATGTCAAAATTGCTAGATAAGATAGTATCACGCGAAAATATGCTGGAAGCTTACAATCAAGTAAAATCCAATAAAGGCTCAGCTGGGATTGATGGAATGACTATCGAAGAGATGGATGACTATCTCAGACAAAACTGGCGCTTGACTAAGGAGCTGATAAAACAGAGAAAATACAAACCTCAATCAGTCCTGCGAGTTGAAATCCCCCAACCCAATGGAGGTGTCCTTCAGCTTGGGATTCCGACAGTGATGGATAGGATAATCCAACAAGCCATTGTCCAAGCTCTTAGAGTACTTAAATGACGGCTATGAGTGGATAGTGGATATAGACCTAGAGAAATTTTTCGATAGGGTTCCTCAAGATAGATTGATGTCCTTAGTACATAATATTATCGAAGACGGAGATAGGGAATCCTTGATTCGTAAGTATCTTCATTCAGGTGTTATCATTAATGGTCGGCGTCATAAAACGCTAGTTGGTACACCACAGGGAGGAAATGTATCTCCTCTCTTATCTAATATCATGCTTAATGAATTGGACAAGGAATTAGAAAAGAGGGGACTTCGATTTGTGCGCTACGCAGATGATTGTGTGATGATGGTCGGAAGCGAGGCAGCCGCTAAGCGTGTGATGTATTCAGTCAGTCGTTTTATTGAGAAACGACTAGGTTTGAAAGTATAGTAAAATGAAATAAGAATAGGACAAACCGATCAGGACAGTCAAATCGATTTCTAACAATGTTTTAGAAGTAGAGGTGTACTATTCTAGTTTCAATCTACTATAATTTGAAGGGGAATGCCGTGATTGGCTAAGATTTGTTCAAGGACATGATAGTAAGCATTCAAGTTCTCTTTTTTATCAAAATAAGCCCCTAGGATATTGCCGGAAGCATCATCAATGGCTAAGTGTAAGTTAGAGGTTTCTGCTCCAAACCAGGCATGAGGGCTAGCCTCCATTTAGATGAGTTCTCCAGCAAATTTCTTTCTGGGTCTACTAGGATGTAGCTTTTTAGTGTCTTCCAGGAAATCTTTAGCGGACGGTAAGATTGGATTGTCTAGGGGATGATTGCGGTTCAGTTTAGCTTGTTTTCTTAGTCTCTTCTTTGTCTTTCTGTGAGACTTGGGAGAGAGGATGTTTTCCTTATAGAGTATTTTTCTAACAGTTGTATTAGAGAGCTGACTTCCCTCTTCTTCAGCTAGTAATTTACAGAAATGAAGGACATTT
>NZ_VMMW01000005.1:0-25904 GCF_013277425.1 Streptococcus sp. 79 | reverse complement strand
ACGGGTGGTTATGACTTGTCAAAATACTTTTTAGTTTCAGCAATAACGACTGGCGACAAGACTAAGAGGGCAATCAAGTTTGGCAGAACCATCAAGGCGTTGACGATATCTGCGATAATCCAGACCATATCCAACTCGATAAATCCTCCCAACAAGACCATGAGCACAAAGACCACACGGTAAAGCCAGATAAAACGAACTCCAAAGAGAAACTCGAAACAGCGTTCTCCATAATAGTTCCAACCTAGAATCGTCGTAAAGGCAAAGAGAACAAGGAAGATGGTCAAGAGGGCAGGTCCAAAATGTGAAAAGACTGTTGAGAAAGCAGACTGCGTCAAGGCAACCCCATTTAAGTCGCCACTCCAAACACCAGTTACCAAGATGGTCAAACCAGTCAAGGTACAGATAATGAGTGTATCAATAAAGGTTCCTGTCATGGAAATCAAACCTTGCTCTACTGGTTCATTTGTCTTAGCCGCAGCTGCTGCAATGGGAGCAGAACCCAGACCAGATTCGTTTGAGAAGACACCACGCGCCACACCATTTTGAATAGCCATCCGAACGCTAGCACCAGCAAAACCACCTACCGCAGCAAGGGGACTAAAAGCTGAGGTAAAGACTAAAGCGATTGTGTCAGGGATTTTTCCGATATTAAAGAAAATAACTGTAAGAGTTCCCAAAATATAAATGATAGCCATAAAAGGAACAACAGTAGTTGAAACCTTAGAAATAGACTTGAGTCCGCCAAAGACTGCAATCGCTACAAAGACAGACAAGACGAGAGCTGTGATGGCTGGTGAAATCGTCGTTGTATTTTGGATGGATTCTGTAATCGAGTTGACTTGAGTGAAGGTTCCGATCCCCAAGAGAGCAACCAATACTCCTGCTACTGCAAACAAAACAGCAAGTGGTCGCCACTTTTCTCCCATTCCTAGAAGGATATAGTGCATGGGACCTCCCGCAACCGCACCATGATCGTCCTTGGTGCGGTATTTGATGGCCAAGAGTCCTTCCGCATACTTGGTAGCCATTCCAAAGAAAGCCGCCATCCACATCCAAAATAGAGCTCCTGGTCCACCAACCTTGATAGCCGTCGCAACTCCTATAATATTCCCTGTTCCAACGGTTGATGCCAAGGCTGTACACAGAGCTGCAAAACTGGATACATCACCATGTCCCTTATCCTGGATAAAAATAAGCTGGAAGGCCTTGGGCAGACGCAAAACCTGCAAGAGTCCTAGACGGACCGTTAGGTAAATCCCTGTTCCGACCAATAAAATCAAGAGGGGCGGTCCCCAAGCAAAAGCATCGATTGATTTAAGCAATTCTAACATTTCCTTCTCCTATCTTTTCAACCCCAAAAGAAAGAGCACATGCAAGATACATGTACTCTGGAATGCTTAGATAAATGCTAAAAAGCGGTCTATCCTAGCTCTGTCCTTTTACCTGAGAGTTTGAGCAGTTGCCTGCCTTGCCCCTTCGGTGCCTTTACGGTCTCTCCAGAGTTCCGTCCATTTACAGTCATGGAAAATCAAACGATTCCCCACTTCTATTAAACTTCATTCGGTGTTGGTATTTAATTGATTCTTATTTTACAAAAAATGTTGGCTTTTGTCAATGGATTTTGGGAAAATCTTATTTGACTCAGTAGAAAAAGATTGAGCATTCCCATGTGCGTGAGGTGCTGTTAATTAAATCAATCTGTTTCACTCCTAGTCTACACGATATAAGAATTGTTCTGGTTTATTATGTACTGGAAATGAAGCACGATAGATGATTCTATCTTTACTAATATCCGAAGCGTCTGATATTAATCCATCCATTGATGTCTCATCAGGTATTCTAACACCTGCTGGTATGAATTGAATAAAGACTCCAAAAGATGGACCTGAATAGCGAGCTCGTAGAAAATCATTGACTATTTCTGATTCTGCAAGGTCAACTGTAAATTGTTCTGGAGCCACTAGCCCATCCTTACTAAAAACTAAGTCTTCTCCACCATTTCCTTTACTCCATTTTCCTTCAATACTAGAGAAATCTCCATTTTTTATGGCATTAATATCCATTTTGCTAGAAACATTTTTGTTAGTGGAAGATGCTGTTTCAGCAAATTTTTCTGTTACAGATTTCCAAGTCAGGCTAGATAGATTCATTCTAGTACCAGGACTGACTTCATCCTCTGTCTTAGCTTCTTTAACCTTCTCTAATTTGTCCCCACTACTATTCAATTTCCAAATGGTATAAATAGTTTGTGGATCTCCTGCAAACGGATTCCACTGGGTATAAAGTTTCCCATCTTCTAGGAGATAGGCCTTAAAGCGTGTTCCAAGCATCTGCATTTTATTTTCAGCATTGGTGAGGCGAATGACTTTCTGATCTTTGAGCGTAAAAATATCTAAAATCTCACTACCATTTTTAGAAGATATAATCAATTCATCAATGCCATTTTTATCCATATCAACCATTGCATAGGTGAAGGCTTGACTGCGTTCTGCCATCCCTGCATAGATATTAGCAGTTAGATTGATGTTATCCTTAACCTCTGACTTATGGTCTAAAATAAATTCATAATCCTTCAAAATACTATTATAAGGACTGTAATCTACGGTTGATTTAGTTTTCTCTGTCCCTTTGTCTGCACTACTCCCGCTAGGAAGCTTATCTGAAACTGATTTCCAGCTTAAAGTCTCCAGAGAAATGGGAGAACCGACCCCAAGATCCGCTAGTTCTTGAGCTTCCTTAGCCTTTACCAAAGACTGCCCATCTTCACTAAATTGGTAGTGAGCATAGATGTGACTCGTTGCTGTACCAGCTCCACGATAGAGCAGAGAATTATCTGGCAAGATACCGACTGTCATTCTCTCACCAATCTGGTCTAAACGATTTTCTTGATTAGTCAAACGAATCACCTTTTCGTCTTTCAGCGTACGAATATCAAGTAAACTCTTTTCGCCACTCTTCATTTCAAGAGCAAGCAAGAGTTCATCGACTCCATCATTATTCAAATCCGTCTTGTGGTAAACCACATCTGTATAAAATCCTTGAGAAGATTTCACTTGACTAGCTAGGGGATTGACATCCATACCTTTCGGCAAGGTTCCTTTCGCTACTTTTTCATAGTCATCCAAAACTTTATTATAGTAACTGTAGTCTATTTCTGGACTTGCTACTTCCTCGGATGCTGGTTCCGCGCTTTTATTCCAAGGTAGATACTGACAACCTCCTAGAACTAATGTCAGTGAAAGTGTTGTGGCTAATAATAACTTTTTCATATTATTCCCTTATCTAAGTGAAAGGAATCAGCCTGTGCTAATTCCTTTCACTATTTTTATTCTATTTAACCCACTTACCTGAGCCATCTACTTTGTAGCCATCTGGAGTACGTTCGTTGACTGCCATCTTACCATTTGACTTGAGATAGTAGTCACCTACCCATGTGTTACGAGCATAGCTTCCTTCTGATGTTAGGTAATAGTAAGATTTGTAGCTACTATCATAGATCCACTCACTCTTAGCCATTTTACCATCTGATTTGAGGTAGTAGCTTCCAGCCCAAGCATTACGAGCGTAACTACCTTCTGATGTCAGGTAGTAATAAGACTTATAGTTACTATCATAAATCCACTCGCTCTTCGCCATGTAGCCACCTGACTTAAGGTAGTAATTGCCTGACCAAGCATTTTGAACAAAGTGACCTGAAGCATTTAAGTAGAAGTAAGAATTGTACTGAACATCAAAAATCCATTGATTGACTACTTTAACACCAGCTTGATAGTAAGAAGAACCTGACCAGCCAGTCTGACCTGAGGTAGAGTTAGTAGATTGTTTTGGAGTTTCAGTAGTTGTTGGTGTTGTAGATGATTGTGTTGAAGATACTAGACCAGCAAATTTACCGTCTTTAATACTAAAAATAGGAGATTCTCCTTTGTATTGATGACGAAGCTTAGTCTGAGAATCAATATAAAATTCACTTACATAGGCTTCATATTTGTATTCACCATCAGGAATCGATTCATATGAATAAGAGTCAATGCTGCTTTTTGTTAAATCATAGGATCTCAATCTAACACTTGCTCCGGTGTCATTATCCACAACCTCTTTTGTTTTAGCATTAACAAGCTTCGTTCTTACAATAATAGAATCTTGCTTACTATTCCAATTATTAACAAAATTAGGATTAACACTATCAATTGAAAAAGTGACAGAAACGCCACGATTTTTATCATAACCAACCAAACTTAGATTGACCTTGTGATCAACATTACCAACTGCAACAATGTCATCAGCATGCACTGTTTTTGCTGAAAAAGGTAGAACTCCCGCTGTGTCAATAGTTGACAATACTCCGACTGTTGAAAGTGCCAAAGCACATACTAATAATTTCTTTTTGTTCATGTTATTCATTTCCTTTATTTTTAATATTTATTTAAAGTGCAACATTCATCTATCCGACAAAACGATGATTCTTTACACGAAAGACAACCGATTGTCCATCGTATACCTTACCATCTTGTCCTTTTCCTTTGATAACAAAGAGATAACTTCCATCTGGCGTTGAACTAAAGAAGTGACGAGTTTGAAAAACACGTAGACTTGGACTGTAAGTAGCAGTAAAATGAGCATCTGTAGAAACCTTACCTGTATTTACATCAATTAAGGCAAAATCATAGGCTACTTGATAAGATGAAGATGGAGTACTAGGTAGAGCAATATCGATATAGGTCATAGCATCATTGACATGGTAAAGGCTTATTCCTAATGATGTTGCTTGTGAACTGCTGGCTGTATGAGTTCCCTTAGAGCGGATCCACTTACCTGATCCATCAACTTGATAACCATCTGGTGTACGCTCATTCACTGCCATCTTACCATTTGACTTGAGATAGTAGTCACCTACCCATGTGTTACGAGCATAGCTTCCTTCTGATGTTAAGTAATAGTAAGAGCTGTAGTTACTGTCATAAATCCATTCACCTTTAGCCATCTTGCCGTTTGACTTGAGATAATAGTTACCCACCCAAGTATTACGGGCGTAACTTCCTTCCGACGTTAGGTAGTAATATGAACCATAATTCTTATCATAAATCCACTCGCTTTTAGCCATATATCCACCTGACTTGAGGTAGTAGTTTCCTACCCAAGCATTTTGAACATAATTACCTGAAGCATCTAGGTAGAAGTAGGAATTATAGTTCTTATCAAAAATCCACTTACTGGTAACTTTGCTACCATTTTGGTAGTAGGACGAACCTGACCAGCCATCTTTTTGACTCGTTGTTGATTGGTTAAAAGTCTTTGGAGTTGAGGAAGCTGTTGTTTTACCAGTCAACTTCTTAACAGCCTCTTTAAACTCTTCTACAGTCCCCTTCCACTCTATGTAATTGGCACCAGACTTATTTTCAAGAGCTATATAATTTCGAGCAGTTTCTTCGAAATAAGATAATTCTGGAGTGGTTTTTGTAGCCCAAATAATGGGACGATTAGCAGTTCCCTTCCATCCTTTAAATACTTCTGAATCTTTTGGAACAAGAATATAATATTTAGCAGTTGGATTAAGCGTTTGTGTGTCAGCCTGCACTGTTTGCGCTGAAAAAGGTAGAACTCCTGCTGTGTCCACAAGAGAGACCAATCCAAATGTTGCAGCCGCTAGGCTAGTTACTAAAACTGTTTTTGACTTCATCATCAAAAATCTCCTTTAAAATTTTATTGTTTACGATTACAGTATAGCATGCTATTTATCTTATTTACGAAAAGCGTATCTATATTTACCTTTATTGAACAAATACCCCCCCCCCCGAAAAAAGCGTAACTATATTTACTTTTTTCTAAAAATTCCCTTAAAAATTGGTAGAATTATGATAGAATGGAAAAAAGGACTTGAGGAGATTTAGGATGCAAGATGAAAGTGTTTATGGATTAGTCTATAAGGCCATCCGTGAGGAGAGAGGGTTTACTCAGAAGGAAGCTGCTGGAACTACAGTGACTCCACATTTTTTACGTCAGTTTGAGCAAGGGAAATCTCGAATAACCATTCAAAAATTTGAAGAGATTCTTTCTAATATTGGAATTGATAAGGAGACCTTTGATAGTCTCAAAACGCAGATGTTTCCAACTGAATTTCATAAATTACAGGCTCAAGTTGCTGATTTGGCCTATAAGCGTGAATTTAAAAAGATCCTTAGCTTGATTAATCAGCCTCTGGAAAATCCTGGAATCGCTGAACACTATGTAATCGCCAATCGTGTAGTCAATAAATTTGCTATCGCAAACATCATCGGCGATTCTTTTCTGACTCCAAAAGACTATCAAGAACTAGAATATATCAAGAACTATCTAAGTGAATTAGACGACTGGAACAAAATTGAGGTCAATATCTTTTCATCTATCCTGCCTCACTTTTCAATCGAATTTTTAGATTATAGACTCTACCACTTATTAGATACTCTAAAAAAACAGACTGAATACCATTCAATCCGTACTGCTGACTACTATATTGCCTGCTTAAGAACTGCTATCAAGCATTACTCTGTTAATGGCTACTATGACAAAGCTGAGAGCTTAGCTATGAAAACCTTGGAAGTGATTAATACTTTCCCTCTACTGAGCACCAAGATGACAGAGATGATTAGTCTTTCCATGGAACGGGCTAATAATTTTCTCAGAAAAGATGATGTCAGAGGTCTAGAGCTTGCTAAGCATATCTTTGCCAGTCTTGATAACTTTGAAAAGGTCTATCCAAATCAACTTCTGACTCGAATGAGAGAGGATTTCTTTGTTACTGTCACACAACTCAATCACACTGGACAACCTTTAGATGTCTAGGTTAGAAATCAAAAAGCTTGAGGAACAACATATTTCCTCAGGCTTTTCTTATCCTCTAAAAGTCACAATAGTTGCGCCACTCCCTCCAGCATTTTGTGGGGCATAGCCGAAACTCTTGACATGCTTATTTCTTTGTAGGTATTTGGTGACACCTTCACGGATGACACCTGTTCCGATACCATGGATGATATCAACTTGAGCCATATTATTAAGCAAGGCTTGATCGATAAAGGCATCTAGCTCATTCATAGCTTCTTCATAGCGTTTGCCTCGAAGATCTAGTCTGGCTTGAGGTCCTCGCCCAGAAGTTCGTTTCACAACATTGACCTGTTTCTTCTTGACTTGCTTTTCTTGCTGGGCTTGAACGAGGTCAAATTCTTTCTCTTCTAAAGTCATCTTAATCAAGCCAACTTGGGCTTCCCAGCGGCCATCTTTGAGTTGACTGGTCAAGGTACCACGCTGACCATAACTGAGAACCACGATATCATCTCCCACCTTTGGAGCACGTTTTTTCTTGGCCTTTTGAAGAACCTTGTTTTTGGACAAATCTACTTTTTCAGGAGCCAATTTTTTCAATTTGGCCTTGGCTTCTATGATTTCGTGGGGTTTAAGTTGAGATTTGCTGTGGAGATTTTTAAGAATCTGGTCACTCTCACTTAGAGCCATGTCCACAATCTCAGCGGCCTGTTCACGCGCCTTATTAAGCTCGGTTTCCTTTTCACGATTGAGTTCGTTGTAAAGTTTTTTGAGAGCACGGTTCATCTTGAGATTTTCTTGCTCCACCTCACGGATATTGTCCAAGCGTTTGCGGCTCTCTAGCGTCTGCTCTTCCAGCTGCTCAATAATCCGATTGACATCATTGTCCTGATCGACCTGCTGGCTGGCATCCCCTACGATAACTTCAGATAGACCTAGACGTTTGGCAATTTCAAAGGCATTGCTTCGGCCAGGCACACCCTGCATAAAGCGATAGGTTGGGCGAAGAGTTGCAGTATCAAACTCCATGCTGGCATTTTGCACAAAGGCTGTCTCAATACCGTAGGCCTTGAGTTCTGGATAGTGGGTGGTCGCCATGGTCTTGACCTGACGCAGGCGAAGGTCCTCCAGAATAGCCATGGCAAGGGCTGCTCCCTCTTGGGGATCAGTACCAGCCCCCAACTCATCCAAAAGTAAGAGTGAATGTTGGTTAACCTTGCCAAGAATATCCACGATATTGGTCATGTGACTAGAGAAGGTAGACAAGCTCTGCTCAATAGACTGCTCATCTCCAATATCGGCAAAGATTTCTTCAAAAATACCAACACGACTTCCCTTGTCTGCTAAAATCGGCAAACCAGACTGAGCCATGACCTGCGTCAAGCCCAGAGTTTTAAGCATGATGGTCTTCCCACCTGTATTGGGACCTGTAATGACAATAGCTGTTAAATCTTGTCCAAAATGGACATCATTTGCAACGGCATTTTTGACCAAAGGATGGCAGACATGGAGCAGTTGAATTTCTTGATTTTCTGATATCTGAGGAACGACTGCTTGCCTTTCTTGGATAAAGCGAACCTTAGCACGAATCAAGTCCAGATGACCGATAATCCAAGCGTCATTAGCAATCTCAGCCGCATGAGGGCGAACACGCTCCGAGATTTCTTGGAGAATGCGAAGCATTTCATAACGCTCATCTGCTCGCAAACTGGCAATTTCTTCGCTCAGTTTGACCACCTCACGGGGTTCAATATAGACGGTATTTCCACTAGCAGAAATATCATGAACAACACCTGCAATCTTATTGCGGTAGGTGTTTTTGACTGGTAAAACCTGACGGCCGTTTCTGCTGGCAATAATCCCTTCTGTCAACATCTGCGCTTTTTGCTTGAGCAAATCCTGTAAAACATCGCGTACCTGACTCTCGCTATCATGGATTTTTCGACGGATGCGCGCCAATTCTTCACTGGCAAAATTTTCAATGAAACCTGCATCATTAAAAGCTTGGAGATTTCCTTGTAATTGCGGAAAATCATGTAATTTCTCAAACCAGAAGGCTAACTCTTCCAAGCTGACATTTTCCAGATTAGCATAAAAACTTTGCAGTTCTCGACTAGCAAGAAGCACGCGCTTCAAGAGGAGAAACTCCTCTATATTGAGGTCTGCCCCCATCTCCAACCGTTTGCAGACTCCTGCAATTTCCTTGGTTGCGAGAATGGTAAAATGCGGTTGCTCAACGAAAAGAGCCTGCATTTCCTTCATCTCAGCAAAAGCCTGTTTGATTTTATCCGCTTTGGCAGTCGGAGCTAGCTGTCTCAATTGCTCCAAGCCCTGCTCAGTCAACAAATGGGGTTCAAACAAGGCCTTGACCTTATTGAACTCTAATGTTTCTAATATTTTCTTGTTCATCTTTATTTCCTCGTCTTTGAATGTCTAGGTGTGGTAGCTTTTTACATTCTGATAGATTCTAGTCAATCTGTAAACAAAGGGCTAGGAAATTTCCTGCCCTTTTTATCCGATTAAATTTGTCACCCAGATTTGTTTGAGCCAACTGGTTGTTACTGGTATGCTCTGGATGATGTGTTTTGCGACAATACTCTTTTCAAGAGGATTTTGTATAGCTGCCATGGGAATGGTTGCTAGTATGGTCAAGGTCATTTGCAAGACAAATAAGGTCACTAACATGGACAAGATCCCTGCTGAAACTTGGAACAACTTACCACCCAGTTTTTTACTAGGAATCAAGTGTAAGAGGAGACCAAGCAAACGACCGATGCTATAGACAACCCCGAAAACCAACAAGTAGCCGATCCCTGCGTAAAAGACCTTATCCAACTGAAAGAGTTGATCCGATGGGAAAAAGAAAGTTCCCTGACCTTCCTGCGGATTTGCATAAGGGAGCAGCAAATGAAATTGCTCTCCAAGTCCCTTATAAAACTGGCCAGCCATAAAAGCCGATGCCATGGCTGAAATCAGGTAATAAACCTGTAAGAGCAGGCCTCTCCGATAGCCGATATAAAATCCCCAAGCCAAGACCAATAGAAGAAGGAGTGAAATCATAAGGAGTCCTCAATCTTGCTCTGTTCTTGCTTGCAAGTCACAAGCTTGTGACGGAGTTCTTCTAGCTCTTGCTCCTTATCGTCAAATTCAATCTCACGGCTGAGCTGAGTTGATAAACAGTTGACTGCCAACAAAAGAGCGATGGTTTCATCGTCTGCACTAGGCATTTGTTCTTTAATTGCTTGGTATTTTTCTGTCGCAACCTTGGCGATTTCCTCCATAAAAAGGTTATCATGCTCGCTTGTCAAGGTTAATGATTTTTTCCCGAATGTAAATTTGAATCGATTTAGATTTGCCATAAAATTCACCTCACGATATTATACCAAAATTCGCTAATTTTGTCAGTTTTTACAAATTTGCCTGCTTTTATGGTACAATAGAAACTATGGCAAGTATAACACTCACACCAAGTGAAAAGAAGATTCAGGCTTTTCTTGAACACTATCAAACCAGTCTGGCTCCTAGTAAGAATCCCTATATCCGCTACTTTTTGAGACTGCCTCAGGCAACGGTTTCTATCTATACTTCTGGAAAGGTCTTGCTTCAGGGTGAAGGAGCTGAGAAATATGCTCGTTTCTTTGGCTATCAAGTTGTAGAGGAAACCAGCGGACAAAATCTTCCTTTGATTGGGACAGATGAGGTGGGAAATGGTTCCTACTTTGGTGGACTTGCAGTTGTGGCTTCCTTTGTCACACCTGACCAGCATGCTTTCTTGCGAAAACTCGGTGTGGGGGATTCTAAAACTCTGACCGACCAAAAGATTCGTCAGATTGCCCCTATCCTCAAGGACAAAATCCAGCACCAGGCACTGCTTCTCTCACCAAGCAAGTACAACGAGGTCATCGGAGACCGCTACAATGCTGTTTCGGTTAAGGTTGCCCTCCATAACCAGGCTATCTATCTCCTTCTTCAAAAAGGCGTTCAACCTGAGAAAATTGTGATTGATGCCTTTACCAGTGCTAAAAATTATGACAAGTACTTGGCACAAGAGGCCAATCGTTTCAGCAATCCTATCAGCTTAGAAGAAAAGGCTGAGGGCGAATACTTGGCTGTCGCAGTTTCTTCTATCATTGCGCGTGATCTCTTTCTGGAAAATCTAGAAAATCTAGGACGAGAACTGGGTTATCAACTTCCAAGTGGAGCTGGAACAGCTTCTGATAAGGTAGCTAGCCAGATTTTACAAGCCTATGGTATGCAGGGACTCAACTTCTGTGCCAAATTGCACTTTAAAAATACTGAAAAAGCGAAAAAACGCTTAGAAAGGTAAGTTATGAATTCATTTAAAAATTTCCTAAAAGAGTGGGGATTATTCCTCCTGATTCTGTCATTACTAGCTTTAAGTCGTATCTTTTTTTGGAGTAATGTCCGCGTAGAAGGACACTCCATGGATCCTACCCTAGCGGATGGCGAAATTCTCTTTGTCGTTAAGCACCTCCCTATTGACCGTTTTGATATCGTGGTGGCCCATGAGGAAGATGGCAATAAGGACATCGTCAAGCGCGTCATCGGAATGCCTGGCGATACCATCCGTTACGAAAATGATAAACTTTACATCAATGACAAAGAGACAGATGAACCTTATCTAGCTGACTATATCAAACGCTTCAAGGATGACAAACTCCAAAGCACCTACTCAGGCAAGGGATTTGAAGGAAATAAAGGAACTTTCTTTAGAAGTATCGCTCAAAAAGCTCAAGCCTTCACAGTTGATGTCAACTACAACACCAACTTTAGCTTTACAGTTCCAGAAGGAGAATACCTTCTCCTCGGAGACGACCGCTTGGTTTCGAGCGACAGCCGCCACGTAGGTACCTTCAAAGCAAAAGATATCACAGGGGAAGCTAAATTCCGCTTCTGGCCAATCACCCGTATCGGAACATTTTAAGAAATCGAAGAGGCCGAGAGTCAGCAATCTCAGCCTCTTCTTCTATCGTGAGAATATGATTATTCACTATCCAGTTTGATTAAGATAGAAACAAAGTTATACTCAATGAAAATCAAAGAGCAAACTAGGAAGCTAGCCGCAGGTTGCTCAAAGCACTGCTTTGAGGTTGTAGATAGAACTGACGAAGTCAGTAACATATATACGGCAAGGCGAAGCTGACGTGGTTTGAAGAGATTTTCGAAGAGTATTAACTCTCACCTATTTATGCAAAGGAAGCTTATGGAAGTTTATTTTTCAGGAACCATTGAACGGATTATTTTTGAAAATCCCAGCAATTTTTATCGTATCCTCCTCCTAGAAATCGACGATACAGACGCAGAGGATTTTGATGATTTTGAAATCATTGTCACGGGCACTATGGCTGATGTGATTGAGGGAGAAGACTATACTTTTTGGGGACAAATTGTCCAGCACTCCAAGTATGGGGAGCAACTGCAAATCAGTCGTTATGAACGCGCAAAACCAACTAGCAAGGGATTGGTCAAGTACTTTTCAAGTAGCCATTTCAAGGGAATTGGTCTCAAGACAGCTCAGAAAATTGTGGATACCTACGGTGACAATACCATTGACGAAATTCTGCAACACCCAGAAAAGCTAGAAGGTATCTCAGGACTCTCTGCCAAAAATCGCGAGGCTTTCGTTTCCACTCTCCGCCTCAACTACGGAACCGAGATGGTTTTGGCCAAACTGGCCAACTACGGCATTCCCAACAAACTAGCCTTTCAGATTCAAGACTTTTACAAGGAAGAAACCCTTGATGTGGTTGAAAATTATCCCTATCAGCTGGTTGAAGATATCAAAGGATTGGGATTTACCATTGCTGACCAACTAGCTGAGGAACTAGGCATCGAAAGTCAGGCTCCTGAACGCTTCCGTGCCGGTCTAGTTCATAATCTTTTTCAGGCCTGTATGGAAACAGGGGATACCTATGTTGAAGCACGGGATTTGCTGGAACAAACCCTTACTCTCCTTGAATCTTCTCGCCCCGTGGAACTGGACCCCAGCCAAGTGGCTCAAGAACTCTCCTACCTGATCGAAGAAGACAAGGTTCAGCAGATTGATACCAAAATTTTTGACAACAGCCTCTTTTTCGCTGAGGAAGGCATCCGCAGTCACTTGATTCGTATCCTTGAAAAAGGAAAACAGAAGAGCCAAGATTTAGAAACTATTCAAAAACATATCACTACTGTCGAGGAAGAACTGGGGATTGAGTATGATAGCATTCAAAAACAGGCTATTTGTGACGCTATCCAAAATAAGGTCTTTATCCTGACAGGTGGACCTGGTACTGGTAAGACGACTGTTATCAATGGTATCATCGCTGTTTATGCCCTTTTAGAAGGACTTAACCTCAGGAAGAAAAGCAACCTGCCGATTCTTCTTGCTGCTCCAACTGGACGAGCAGCTCGTCGCATGAATGAATTGACAGGCTTGCCAAGCGCGACTATACACCGTCACTTGGGAATGACAGGCGACGATGATACTAGTCATCTGGAAGATTATCTGGATGCTGACTTCATCATCGTAGATGAATTTTCCATGGTGGATACTTGGCTGGCCAATCAACTCTTCTCCAACATCTCTTCTAACAGTAAGATTCTCATCGTGGGAGATAGCGATCAGCTACCGTCTGTCAGCCCTGGACAAGTTCTAGCTGACCTCCTTCATATTCCTTTAATTCCTCAGACTCGCTTGGAAAAAATTTACCGGCAAAGCGAAGAATCAACCATCGTCACCCTAGCTAGTCAGATTCGACAGGGCATCCTGCCAGCTGATTTCACCCAGAAAAAAGCAGACCGTTCCTACTTTGAAATTGCTAGTGGCCATATTCCTGCTACCATTGAAAAGATCTTAGGCGCTGCCCTCAGAAGTGGCATCCCTGCCCGTGATATCCAAGTTCTGGCTCCCATGTACCGAGGGACTGCAGGGATTGATTCCATCAACCAGCTCATGCAAGACCTTCTCAATCCACCACAAAAAGACCAACTCAGTTTTGAAGCTCCCCAGTGCCACTATCGTAAGGGAGACAAGGTCATTCATTTGGTCAACGATGCTGAAATCAATGTCTTTAATGGAGATTTGGGAGCCATCACAGACCTGATTCCTGGTAAATACACCGAGTCGAAACAAGACGAGATTGTCATTGATTTTGATGGCAACGAAGTCTCTTACCCACGTAACGAATGGTACAAGATTCGCCTAGCCTATGCCATGAGTATCCATAAGTCTCAGGGAAGTGAGTTTCCTGTTGTCATCCTACCTATCACCAGTGCTAGTAGGCGTATGCTGGAGCGCAATCTCATCTATACAGCCATTACACGCGCCAAAAGCAAGCTTATCTTACTAGGCGAATTACAGGCCTTCGACTATGCCACCCAGCATATCGGAACTGCCCGAAAAACCTATCTGATTGAACGCTTCAGTGATTTATTGGAAACTGTTGAAGAAAAGCAACCAGCTATCTCTGAAACAACCACATCAAGTATCTCTGAACAATCCTACATCCTAACCGAAGAAAATTGGGACAGCATCCCAGCCATGATTGGGATTACAGATGCAGACCTCAAAGAGATTTTTGGAAAATAGTGCATAAGAAAACCCACCAATTCAGGTGGGATTTTTGTTTATTAAGATTATTTAACTGTTGCTGTGCTTGTAATCAATTCAACAGCTTTTTTGATTGTGATATCATGTTTCAACATATCAGCTGAAAGCAAGCTTTGTACTTGTGCAACTTCCATGTTGTAATCTGCTGCCAATTGCTCAATTTCTTTTTGGATTTCTTCTTCTGAAGCATCAAATCCTTCAGCTTTGGCAACTGCTTCAATAACAAGGTTAGTCTTAGTACGTGACTCAGCTTCTGCTTGGTATTGATTGTGAAGGTCTTCTTGAGTAGTTCCAGTGATTTGGAAGTACATGTCAGGGTTGATACCTTGACGTTGCAAGTTTCCAAGGAATTCGTTTACTGAGCGGTGAACTTCTTCGTGAATCATTTCTTCTGGAAGTTCTACGATTTCAGCGTTTTCTACAGCTTTATCAATTGCTGCACCTTCAACTGCATCTTTGTAAGCTTCTTCTTTAGCAGCAGCCAATTCCTTACGGTATTTTTCTTTCAATTCAGCAAGTGTTTCAACTTCTTCGTCGATGTCTTTTGCAAGCTCATCGTCAAGAGCTGGAACTTCTTTAGCTTTTACTTCGTGGATAGTTGTCACGAATTTAGCTTCTTTACCTGCAAGGTCTTCTGCTTGGTAGTCTTCTGGGAATGTTACAACGACATCAACAGTTTCACCAGCTGAGTGACCTACCAATTGGTCTTCGAAACCAGGGATGAATTGACCTGAACCAAGTCCAAGTGAGAAGTTTTCACCTTTTCCGCCATCAAATTCAACACCGTCGATAGAACCAACGAAGTCAATGACAACAGTGTCGCCGTTTTCAGCAGCAGCTTCTTTGATAACCAATTCAGCCAAGTTGTTGCGTTCGCGTTCGATACGCTCTTCAACGTCAGCATCAGTTACTTCTTTTTCTACATCTACTGATACTTCAAGGTTTTTGTAGTCACCCAATTTTACTTCAGGTTTTGTAACAACTTCAGCAGTGATAACCCAGTCTTGACCTTTTTCCATTGAAGTTACGTCAATTTTTGGTTGAGCAACCACTTCAAGACCAGCTTCTTTTACAGCTGCTTCATAAGCATTTGGCAAAAGAGCGTTCATAACATCTTGGTAAAGTGACTCTTCACCAAATTTTTTGTCGAAGATAGGGCGTGGAAGGTGACCTTTACGGAAACCTGGAACATTAAGAGATTTCTTCACTGAGTTGAAGACACGGTCCAATTCTGGTTTGATTTGGTCTTGAGAGATAGTGAAAGTCAAGACACCACGGTTTGTTTCTTTGTTTTCAAATGATACAGACATTCTGTCATTTCTCCTTAAAATTTTTTAAATACAGTCTATTATAACATTTTCTATAAATAAAATCTAGACTAATGCAGACAATTATAGACAACAAGCCTTTTTGCTAACTAAATGAAAGTTCTATAATGAAGTTAGTCACCCAGCCCTCCTAAAAATTAGATGTTTTAACTAGCTGATAGCTAGCCCTCTATTTCATTTGATAAGATGCTTGATGCTGTTAGGCTGACAAGCCAAGGCTAAGATTAGCCTTGGTTTAGCTGACAAAACTGCTTCAAGGGTTCCTCTTGTCAAATGAAAGCAAAATAATTGCCCTCAATCTCACCATTTTTTTTGGGACATAATCACTTTCGATTGACAGTTTGTTCTACACTTTCAAGGATGGAATAGACATCAAAAAGAACCCTGCTTTTCTGAAAAAGAGGTCTTCTTGCTAAGTTTATACTCAATGAAAATCAAAGAGCAAACTAGGAAGCTAGCCACAGGTTGCTCAAAGCACCGCTTTGAGTTTGCAGATAAAACTGACACGGTTTGAAGAGATTTTCGAAGAGTATTAATTTACATAAATAGCCAGTGTTTGATAGGGTTTGAGTAGAATTTTCTCAGACACTTCTGCGTCTTCATAGTTTGAAATCAAAATTTGTCCATTTTGGTAGGCTACTGGCAAATCGATTTCCACTTCTGTGGCATAAAAATTATTGAGCACAAGTAACTTTTCAGCCTCATACTGACGTTCAAAAGCATAGACTTGCTTGCTATCTTCAAAGGCTGGTTTGTAACTTCCTTCTGAGATGATAGGCATTTCCTTACGCAGTCGAATCAAGTCTTGGTAGAAGGTGAAAATCGGACCTTGGATTTCATTTTCTACATTGATGTGAGGGTAGGATTTTCCTGCATTGAGCCAAGGAGTCCCTACTGTGAAGCCTGCATTTTCAGAAGCATCCCACTGCATAGGAATTCGTGAATTATCACGCGACTTAGCTTGAATAATCTGGAAGGCTTTTTCCTGACTCTTCCCTTCCTCTAAGAGCATCTGATAGGCATTGAGCGATTCGACATCCACATAATCAGCAATAGAATCATAGTCTGGGTCAATCATCCCGATTTCCTCGCCCATATAGATATAAGGTGTCCCACGTGAAAGGTGAATACTGGCCGCTAGCATGGTAGCTCCTTCCTTGCGGAAGTTTTGAATATCAACAAAACGGTTTAAAGCGCGTGGTTGGTCGTGATTGTTCCAGAAGAGAGCACTCCAACCACCTTTATCACTCATTTCCTTGCCCCAGCTATGGTAAAGACTCTTCAAAATCAAAGGGAGCCAAGGTCCACTTTTGTCCATCCTTATAGTCCACCTTGAGATGATGAAAATTAAAGGTCATGGATAATTCCTGACGGTCAGGCGACGAATAAAGGACACAATTTCCCATGGTGGTTGAGGACATTTCCCCAACTGTCATAAAACTATCGTCTGATCCAAAAGTGGCTTGATTCATCATACGCAAATAGTCATGAACGATGGGCTTGTCTGTGTAAGCTGGCTTTCCTTCATTTTCAGGACAATCCACTAAAACCTCGTCCTTGCCAATTAAATTGATCACATCAAATCGGAAACCTTTGACACCCTTGTCGCGCCAGAAATTAACAACCTTGAAAAGCTCCTTACGGACATTGGGATTGCTCCAGTTAAGGTCAGCCTGGGTCTCATCAAAGAGGTGAAGGTAGTATTTCCCTGTATTCCCAAAGGGCGCCCATGCAGAGCCACCAAACTTAGACTGCCAGTCTGTTGGTTGGTCTTGGATGAAGAAAAAGTCTTGGTAGTACTTGTCACCAGCTAGGGCTTTCTGAAACCATTCATGCTCTGTCGAACAATGATTGAGTACCATGTCCAGCATAAAGTCAATCTTATGCTCTTTACCGACACGCACCATTTCCTCAAAATCAGTCATATCACCAAAAAGAGGATCCACTGCCATATAATCTGAAATATCGTAACCATTATCCCGTTGAGGGCTTGGATAGAATGGATTGAGCCAGACCATATCCACGCCCAGTTTGGCTAAATAGGGGATTTTTTCGATAATCCCACGGAAGTCCCCAATACCATTTCCAGTGGTGTCTTTGTAAGATTTTGGATAGATTTGATAGACTACTTTTCCTTTATCAAGTGTCATCTGTTTCTCCTTTTCTGATAAAAGGGAGGAAGCAGTCTTCCGTCCCTATTTGTGCTATTTCAATTATACTCAATGAAAATCAAAGAGCAAACTAGGAAACTAGCCGCAGGCTGTACTTGAGTACGGCAAGGCGACGTTGACGTGGTTTGAAGAGATTTTCGAAGAGTATAAAACAAAAAACCGCCTAGATAATACCTAAACGGATGCTTGAAATAATCTAACAAGTTACAACTTAGCTAGTCCATTTAGATATTCATCTATATGGACCACAATCAAAAATCTTAGCCACATAGATACAAACAAATTGCTTCAACTGTTTGCATCCATGGTGACATGTCTACAAACACTATCTAAAGTAGCTAAAGTAAAAGTTTTGATTCATCGTTACAGCTTGTCTCTTATTCATTTCTTTTTCTGCTTTCTTTTTTGATGTTTCCTATCTTACCACCTTTTTCATCACCTGTCAAGAATATTTCAGAATTTTTTAAAATTTTTCGAAAATTCTTTCAGGAAGCTTTCAAAGTTTTTCAAATCAGTCCAACAAAAAAAGGTTTATAATTTCCATAAAAATTGACATGGAAATTATAAAACCATTACTAGTTTAGTCCTTTTTGATAACGTGCCAATTCGGCTTGGTTCGCCCAAACATAGTGACCTGGACGGATTTCAACCATGGATGGTTTATCAGTCTCATAGTCGTGTTGACTTGGGTCGTAAACCTTCAAGACCTTCTTACGTTCCAAGATTGGGTCTGGAATTGGTACCGCTGAAAGCAAGGCTTGAGTATATGGGTGAATTGGATTGTTAAACAATTCTTCTGTCTCTGCAACCTCTACAATAACACCCTTGTAAATAACTGCGATACGATCTGAAATAAAACGAACAACCGACAAGTCATGGGCGATAAAGAGATAGGTCAAGCCAAGTTCTTTTTGGAATTTTTTGAGCAAGTTCAAGACTTGGGCACGCACAGAAACGTCCAAGGCTGAAATTGGTTCATCCGCAATAACAAAGTCTGGTTGCATGACCAAGGCACGGGCAATACCGATACGTTGACGTTGACCACCTGAAAACTCATGAGGGTAACGAGTCAAATGCTCAGCAAGCAGACCCACTTCACGGATAATATTTTGAACTTTCTCTTTACGCTCTGCTTCATCCTTAAATAAATGGTGATTGTAAAGACCTTCAGAAATAATATAATCAACAGTCGCACGTTCATTCAAACTTGCCGCAGGGTCTTGGAAAATCATCTGGATACGACGAATCAATTCCGCAGCTTGTTCACGCGATTTCTTACCATTAATCTTTTGACCCTCAAAAATGATATCTCCATTACTTGTATCATTGAGACCGATGATAGCACGACCAATAGTTGTTTTCCCACTACCTGACTCACCAACAAGCGAGAACGTTTCTCCCTTGTTGATAAAGAAGTTAGCATTTTTAACCGCGACAAACTTCTTACTTCCTTCACCGAAGGAAATTTCTAAATCTTTAATTTCTACTAATTTTTCAGACATTTCCTTCCTCCTAGTCAGCCAGATGGGCAAATCCCATTTTTTCACGGATCTTATCATGGAGATTTGCAATCACAGCTGGTTTTTCTACTTTTGGAGCATCCTCATGAAGAAGCCAAGTTTTAGCCCAATGTGTCTCTGATACTGAGAATTGAGGAGCTTTTTGTTCGAAGTCAATCTGCATTGCATAGTCAGAACGCAAGGCAAAGGCATCCCCTTTCAAGTCAGTATAAAGTGACGGAGGTGTTCCTGGGATTGAGTAAAGATCCCCTTTATCATCAGCAAGCTGAGGCAAGCTAGACAAGAGACTCCATGTATATGGATGGCAAGCGTCATAGAAGACTTCCTCAACAGTTCCATACTCAACGATTTCTCCTGCATACATAACCGCTACCTTATCCGCAATACTTGCTACCACACCAAGGTCGTGAGTGATAAAGATTGTTGTGAAATGATACTCGTTTTGTAAAGATTTTAGCAAATCAATAATCTGAGCTTGAATGGTTACATCCAAGGCAGTTGTTGGCTCATCACAGATCAAGACATCAGGTCGGCAGGCAAGGGCAATCGCAATAACGATACGTTGACGCATTCCTCCAGAATATTGGAATGGGTATTCATCAAAACGTCTATCTGCATCTGGAATCCCAACCTTATTCATGTAGTCAATGGCCAATTCTTTTGCTTCCTTGGCTGTTTTTCCTTGGTGTTTTACAATAACTTCTGTAATCTGGCTACCAATTGTTTTAATGGGGTCCAAACTAGTCATTGGATCCTGGAAGATAGTCGCAATCTTAGCACCACGAATTTGTTCCCAATCCTTGTGAGAAGATAAGGCTGTCAAATCCTGACCACGGTAGTCAATACTACCTTGGGCAATGCGACCATTTTCTTCGAGCATACCTGTGAAGGTCTTTGTCAAAACAGATTTACCTGATCCTGACTCACCTACCAAGGCTAATACTTCTCCTTCAACTAGTTCAAGGGAAACGCCGCGAATGGCTGTCAATACTTTGTCACGAACGTCAAATTCCACGACAATATCGCGAGCAGTCAAAATTACATTTTTTTCTTTTGTCATTTCTACTCCTATCTATGTGTACGTGGATCACTAGCATCCGCTAAGTTTTGACCAACTACGAAAAGGGACAAGGATACCAAGACAAGAGTTGTCAATGGAATCCAGAATAAGTAAGCATTGGTTGTTACGTTTTGTGAATAATCCGAAATCAAACGACCCAAACTTGGCACTGTAATCGGTAATCCAAGACCGAAGAAAGACAAGAAGGCTTCGTATGAGATAAAGCTTGGAAGCATTTGAGTCATGGTTGTCACAATAACAGATACCAATTGTGGCATGATGTTTTTGGCAACAATCTTCAAGGTTGGTGTTCCCAAAGTACGTGACGCCAAGTTGTATTCCAAATCACGGTAACGCAAGATTTGCACACGGATCATGAAGGCAATCCCAATCCATGTCGTCACACTCATAGCAAAAATCAGATTCCAGAATCCAGCTCCGATTGAGTAAGTCAAGACAATGACAATCAAAAGAGATGGGATGTTTGAGATGACGTTATAAACTTCCATCATGACACGGTCAACTGATTTTGAAATTCCCCAAATACCACCGACAAAAACACCGATAACCAAGTTAATCACTGTCGCAATCACAGAAATGAGGATAGAGTTACGAGCTCCAAACCAGACACCGTCAAAGAGTGATTTACCGTTACTGTCTGTACCGAACCAATGCTCAGCATTTGGCTTGATATAACGAGCACTAAAGTCGTTTACCTTGCTGACATCATTGAAATCAAACTTAGAAAACATTGGGTAGATGAAACTCATCAAAATGATGGCTACCAAGATTCCCAACATGACTACAGTTGATTTTTTCTTCATAAATTGTCTAAACACTGATTTCCAGTAAGAATATGCTGGCGCATCAATAGTTTCAGAGGCAAAATCGTCACGTTTTACAAACTGAAATTTTTCTTTATCGATTGTAGACATTATTTGCCTCCTTTCTCAGTCAATTTAATACGTGGGTCAATAATAGTCATCCAAATATCTCCCAAAAGACGTGAGAAGATAGAAATACATGTAAAGATGAAGACAAGACCAACGACCATAGAGTTATTAGATGCTTTTACAGAGTCAATCAACATTTTACCCATACCTGGGAAGGCGAAGACTGTTTCAGTAAGGGTTGCACCACCGATAACCCCAATAATAGCACCAGGAATTCCTGAAACCAGCGGAACCATGGCATTTTTAAAGATGTGTTTGTTTGAAATTTCTTTTTCAGACAAACCTTTTGCACGAGCGAAACGAACAAAGTCTTGAGATTGCAAGTCAATCATGTAACGACGAATCCAAATAGCTGTACCAGGAGCACCCAACAAACCAAGGATGACTGCTGGTAAAACGTAAGAACGCCAATCTCCAGCTCCCAAGATAGGGAACGAATCTGGAAGACCAATAGATGATCCAATCAATCGAACGATGTAAACCAAGGCAATGGTTGGAAGAGCAAGCAAGAAGGTCAAAGCCCCTGTTGAGAAGCTATCAATCCAAGTGTTCTTGAAACGAGCCATGGCTGAACCAAGTGGCACTGCAATCGCATAAGAAATCACCAAACCAATCAAACCAGTAATAGCAGAGCTGACAATCATAGATGGATATTGGTAATTACTTTCAGTCGCTGTATAAGGATCATCTTTCCCATAGCTAGCTACTTCACGAGAGTCAGCCTGACTAGGTGACTTGTAGGTTCTTGAGTAAATATTTACAGAAGACGTTTTCTTACCTGTTGGGAACTGAACTTGGGCAGTTTTAGTTTGTCCTTGACCTTGAGTAATAACCTGAAGAACTGGTGTATTAGCATAGGTTGGGTAAGAGTCACCTAAATTGATGTTCACAAAATTTTGATGCACAAATGGGAACTGACTGTTAAAGTACAAGAGATATTTATGTTTAGTTCCTGAACCGACCAATGACCATCCGATAGCTGGATCATTTTCGAAACGAAGGTAACGTTTCAAGTCTGGATTTTCAGGGTCTTGGATTTTATTTGTATGGTCAATGTCAATCAAGTTAGCATAGAAGTGAAAAACACGTTCAAAAATTGGAATTTCACGACTAGCATAGAATTGACCACTTTCAGTAAATTCTCCCAAAGTCCAACCATGGCCTAATTGATTGATGTACTTTTCATAAATAGCTTTATTGGTCGCATTTGCTTCTACTGTTACAGAAGAATCCATGCTACTTGCCTTTTCTTGCAACTCTTTAGTATCGTAATACTCAATGTAGCCCATACGCTCAAACACAGTATTTTCATAGTTATCACGTTTATCAGCCGTTGTCGCAATTTTATTATAGTTAGGATCCTGCTTGAAAATCAATTTTCGAGGAACCAAGGTATAGATAATCGTGTAGGTCAAAGTCGTTACTAAGAAAATCGAAACCAATGACCGCAAAACACGCATAAAAATATATTTTTTCATATTATTTCCTTTAAAAATCCCAAAAGAACCTTCTCCTCATGGAGAGAAAGTTCTATTAGAAATTATTTACTTCACATGACTTGCCAATTCTTTTTGAGCTTTCTCATTTGATTCAGCTTTTTCTTTCAACCATTTTTCACGAGCTTTTTCATACTCTTCCTTAGTCACCACTTTATCTTGTAATTTCAAATATTTGAAGTAAACATCTGACCCCTTAGAGCCTGTTTGCGCAGAAGCTCCAGTAAATGGAACAATTCGTGAAAGCACTGGTGCTGCACCAGAAGAAGCCATAGCAGGAATAAAGAGTGAACTATCTGTCAACCATGCTTGAGCCGCTGCATATTTTTCATAACGGACATTCAAGTCGCTTGTCTCTCTGGCAGCTTCATCAACTAATTTATCGTATTCTTTCAAACCAACTTGAACTACTGAAGGGCTATTTGGATTATCAAATCCTAAATATGTTTTTGTAGTTTCACTGCTAGTTGTTTTTAAAATATCCAGGTAAGTAGATGGGTCTTGATAGTCTGGACCCCATGAAACTCCTCCTGATACATCCCAATCCTCAGATGAAGCATTGGCAGCATAGTAAGTAATATTAAGGAATTCATCACTTGTCATTTGTTGAATATCAACAACGACATTTTCAACACCAAGAACTGTTTCTACAGATTGTTTAAAGGACTGAATACGGGATATGTAGCCTTTTGCTGCTTGGTCTACTGGAACGTCCAGATGAATAGGAAACTGAACGCCGTCTGCTTCTAAAGCTTTCTTAGCTTTCGCAAACTCTGCCTTGGCCTTGTCAACATTGAATAAACCATCCTGCCCATCAGCTAAATTCACACCTTTCCACTCATCACCATAAGCAGGAAGTTGAGCAGCGACTAAATCACCAAAGGTCTTCTCACCAGCTGAAACAAAGTCTGGTTTTACAAATAAATTACGAACTGCTAAAGCTGCTCCATCTTTACCATTGATTTGAGCTGAGTAAGCTGAGCGATCAAGAGCAAAATTCAAGGCTTGACGGAAATCTTTGTTAAGCAATGCCTTCTTAGTAGCTACTTTCTCTGAATCTGTAGTTTTAGAAGTATAGTTGTAACTTTGGCGATCAATATTCACACCCAGACCAGCAATCCCAGAGCCTGATTGTGTGTAATAGATATTGTCCTTGTATTCTTCTGCAACCTTAGAATAGTTGGAGCTGGTAGGGTAAAGACGGGCATAACTATAAGCTCCACTAGTGAAGTTACGCTCTAGCGACTCCTGATCTGATCCATCATAGTAAGCTAGATTGATAGTATCTAGGTGGACATTTTCTTTATCCCAATATTGCTCATTTTTTACAAACTCTACAGAAGATTTTGCAGTCAACCCTTTCAACAAGAATGGCCCATTATAAAGCAAGGATGTCGGATCTGTTGGTTTAGCAAAATCGCTTCCTTTTGATGTTTCGAATTCTTCATTCAGAGGCCAGAAAATAGAATAGGTCAACTTAGAGTTCCAGAACGGTTCAGGCTGGTTCAAAGTGTATTGTAACGTATAATCATCAACCGCCTTGACACCAACTGTTGAAAAATCTGTTGAAGTTCCTGATAGATAATCTGCCAAGCCTTTAACCGAATTTTCAGCTAAATACATAGCTTCTGATTTTTTATCTGCTGCGTGTTTTAAGCCGTTCACGAAATCTTTAGCCGTCACCTCTGCATATTCTTCTCCATCCGAGGTAAACCATTTAACCCCTTTACGAATCTTATAAGTGTAGGTCAAACCATCCTTAGAGACTTCCCAATCCTCTGCCACTGCAGGGGTAAGATTTCCGTAATTATCATTAGTAAATAAACCATCAATCCCATTTGAAGTCACTACTTTTGTACTATTTTTACTTGAAATCAGGTAGTCCAAGGTTTCTGGGTCTGCTGTATAAACATAGCCATAAGCTTTAGGGGCTGATGAATCAGATGATTTTGAAGAACTGCATGCTGCAAGTACACCTGCTGCTAATAAAACAAGACCTGCTGTAGCAAATACACGACTTTTTTTCATTTTCTACTCCTCTGTTTATGTGAATTATAGATTGACAACCATTATATCATATTATCCATTAAAAATCAAACAAATTTTCAGAATATTTAGGCTTGTTGGCACAAATTTTTCATTTTTTTTGAATATATGATTCAAATTGTCGTTCGAAGTGTCAAAGACTACAGTGAAAATAGGAAATTTGACGCAGAAACTTTGGAGCTTAGGAAGACATACAGTAAAATAAAATACGGACGGAACAATGTGATTTTGGAATTCAAATCATTTTATAACAATATTAGACTTCCTGCAAAAGAGGATATAGCTTCATGAGTCCTTGATAACCATTGTCAGCCAAGATTTTACCAGCTTGTCCGATATTTCTGCGACTCGTTTTGAACAACTTCATATCATGACAATAGTTCACAGCGATATCCAAAGAAACTTCTCCCTTGACTTGTGACAATCGCTTGAGCCTTCATAGCGTGGCATTTCTTTTTATAGTCATTTAGTTTTTAAAAAGCGTTCCAACCATTCAAAAATAGTTGGGACTTCCCTTAATAAATCCGTCACTTTCTTTTTCAAGATAGCCCAAGCTTGCTCAATAGGATTCAAATCTGGTGAATAAGGCGGTAGAGGTAAGAAAAAGTGTTTATCTTGGATGCAGAGTTCATCCAAAATGTTCTTGGGATCAAAACTAGCATTGTCCATGATAATAACATGAGGTGTCTTCAAAGCAGGCAGGAGTTGCGTTTTGAACCACTCCACAAAGAAATCGCTTGTCCTGCTGTTCTTGTAAATCATGGGAGCTATAAACTCTCCGTCTACTTGTCCTGCAACAATTGAAGTTCGCTCAAAACGACGTCCGCTAATCTTTTCATAGACTTTCTCCCCTCTAGGAGCCCCTGCATAAGGACGATAGAGGTAGCGGTCGATTCCTGTTTCATCAATGTATACGATTG
>NZ_VMMW01000049.1:0-1015 GCF_013277425.1 Streptococcus sp. 79 | reverse complement strand
AACAGGAAGGTGATAGTAAGGGGCATATAGCGGAAAAGGGGGCCAGAAACTCTAAAGTCCAAAAAGGTAGTCGTAACCCATATGCGTAAATCACGGGAGTAATTGAATTCACTGTAACCTTTTAACGTCCTCATGTCTAGTCTAAACGAGGAAAGATGTAGGACTTATCCCGTGAGCTCTCATGAGCGCTGAAAGCGTAGTAACAAGGAATCATGAGAAGTCAGCCGAACCCATAGTAGTGAGGAAACTTCTGTAATGGAAGTGGAGCGAAGGGGTGAATACTCAAACAGTCTGGGGAGAGACTGTTTGAGGTCTGTCGCTAGAAAGAGAAAACGACAGATCGAAGTAATCCTACTTCACTTGTGTCTGTAAAACGAACGGTCTGATAGAACTGGACTCTGTCACGTATTGACTAGATGAAGGTTCACCAATATAAGATGTCCCTCAGGCACCAAAACAAGAAAGGAATAGGCACATGTCAAAATTGCTAGATAAGATAGTATCACGCGAAAATATGCTGGAAGCCTACAATCAAGGAAAATCCAATAAGGGCTCAGCTGGGATTGATGGAATGACTATCGAAGAGATGGATAATTATCTCAGACAAAACTGGCGCCTGACTAAAGAACTGATAAAACAGAGGAAATACAAACCTCAATCAGTCCTGCGAGTTGAAATCCCCCAACCCAATGGAGGTGTCCTTCAGCTTGGGATTCCGACAGTGATGGATAGGATAATCCAACAAGCCATTGTCCAAGCTCTTAGAGTACTTAAATGACGGCTATGAGTGGATAGTGGATATAGACCTAGAGAAATTTTTCGATAGGGTTCCTCAAGATAGATTGATGTCCTTAGTACATAACATTATCGAAGACGGAGATAGGGAATCCTTGATTCGTAAGTATCTTCATTCAGGTGTTATCATTAATGGTCAACGTCATAAAACGCTAGTTGGCACACCACAGGGAGGAAATGTATCTCCTCTCTTATCCAATGTCATGCTTAATGAATTGGA
>NZ_VMMW01000048.1:0-15983 GCF_013277425.1 Streptococcus sp. 79 | reverse complement strand
GGCAGCTGCTGCTTTAGCTTCTTCTAATTGTGCTTTTAATTCTTCATATTTTCTTTCATATGCTGCGATACTTTCTGGTGTCTTACCTGTTTCATCAGCTTTTACTAATGAATCTGCAGCTGTTTTTAATTTAGCTTTTTCTTCTGGTGTTGCTGCTTCTACTAAAGCTTGTTTCGCTGCTTCTAATGCTGCTTTCTTCTCATTAACTTTATTTAAAGCTTCCCTCACTTTTTCTGGTGTTGCATTTTCGTCATTAATAACTATTTCTGCTTCTTGAATCGCTTCTTGGGCAGCTGTTTTCGCATCATTATATGCTTTTGCACTATCCGTAGTCTTACCTGTTGTTGGATCTGCTTCTGTTGCTAAAGTATTTAATGCTTCTTTTGCATTTGTTAACTCTGATTTGTCTGCTTTATTAACTAATAACTCTGCTGCTTTTGTTAACTCTGCTTTGGCTGCTTCTACTTGTGCTTGAGCTTCTTGTACTTCTGCTTTTGTTGCATTATCACCTTTTGCTTCTACTGCGGCAGCTGCTGCTTTAGCTTCTTCTAATTGTGCTTTTAATTCTTCATATTTTCTTTCATATGCTGCGATACTTTCTGGTGTCTTACCTGTTTCATCAGCTTTTACTAATGAATCTGCAGCTGTTTTTAATTTAGCTTTTTCTTCTGGTGTTGCTGCTTCTACTAAAGCTTGTTTCGCTGCTTCTAATGCTGCTTTCTTCTCATTAACTTTATTTAAAGCTTCCCTCACTTTTTCTGGTGTTGCATTTTCGTCATTAATAACTGTTTCTGCTTCTTGAATCGCTTCTTGGGCAGCTGTTTTCGCATCATTATATGCTTTTGCACTATCCGTAGTCTTACCTGTTGTTGGATCTGCTTCACCCGTCAAGGCCTCAAGAGCTGTTTTAACTTCTGTAAGTTCTGTCTTATCCGCTGTTAGTTCTTTTTGTTTTTGTAGAACATTTTTTAACGCCTTTTTATAATTATCAGTAGTGTCTAAATTAATATTTTCTATGAGATTTTTTACTTTCTCCAATTCAGCATTATAAGCATCCTTAGAATCTGATGTCATTCCTCTTTCATCCTCAGCAGCTGTTGCTTTTAATTTTTCATAAATACGAGATAATAAATCTTTAGCTATTTTATTAGTATCTTGAGTAATATTAAAGCCTAAACCTGAAATCGGTAATGCATACTGCCTTAATGGAGATTGATATCCCATTCCTAAATGTTCATTATCAGCAGAGCTAATTCGTACTGTATAATCCGTAACACCTTTTTCTAAGTCAATCTCTTTACTTTCAAATGTACCTGCCGTCCCTGTCGGAATATAAGCTCCTTTCATTTTACTTTCTACTTCTGTCTTGTTTAGATTATAATTATTAAATCTGCTACGAATAAACTGACCATTACCATCTCTTGCTTTAGTAACTGTTGCATCACTATCTGTTAAATCTTTTTGAGGATCAAACATTTTTGAATATACTGTCTCTGGTTTTCCATTTTTATTCACAATAACTTCAACTTTATATTTAGCTTTTGTTCCATTAATGTCTCCAGTATATCCTGTTTTAAATTGAATCTTTACTTTTGAACCCACTTCTGTTGAATAAGCTTTGAAAGTCTTCTCTATTCCATTATAATCCTTAAGAGCTTTGGCAGTGCTGCCCGATAATCCTGTTCCTCTATATTCAGAATTATCGTAGGCCGCCTCCTTAGAGCTAGCACGCGTCCTTACCTCTGATAACAACAAGATATAGTTACTTGTCCTATCAAAAGCTTGTTCCCCTGTGTATGTCCTATAGTGCTTCCCATTTTGTTCACTATACACGGTATTTACTGTTTCAATCGGAAAAACTCCATCTTCAGTTTTCTTTGCAATTGCAAATTTACCAGTTTCTCCTACCGCTTTCCAACCACCGAAGTTTGTAATATTTTTAACTTGTCCTGATTGTGTATTTGTTTGTTCCCCCAGTTTATCCATATCATTAATTTTTGTATTATTTTGGATAGCGCTTGGTAATTTTTCTAGTTTTTCTTTTAATTCATCTAGTCCTGCATCATCCCCTGGAGCTGTATAAGTCTGATTTGCAGCTAGGTCGTCATCGGTTGGAGTCGCTGTTGGGGCAGGTGCATCACGTCTTTTACGTACTTTTGGCTTGTTGCTTGCTTCTTCTGATCTTGTACCTTCACTGTCCTCTGTAGATTTTGGAGAGCTAGAGTCCCCACTCACAGAGTTTTCATCCGATTGAGTCTTTGTTGTAGTTTCGCTTCTTTCAGATGAGTTGGCTTCTTCCTCTTTGGTCTCTGGATGACTTTCTTGCTTGCCTTCATCCCCTGCTTCAGTATTGGTTGCAGATCCTTGTTCCTTTGCAGCAGGAGCAGCGTAGGTTGGCTGCTGTTCCTCTGATTTTTTCTCTATTTCCGAATCCTTATCAGCTGCCACCTCCTCATTCGACTGTATGGCCTGCGCTTCCTCAGCAGATACCGCTCCACTTCCCATAAAGAGATACAGCGCCGCCACGGCTACCGAGGCAGCTCCAAAACTAACCTTACGAATCGAAAACCGCAAGCGCTTTTCTCTATCTTCATTACCTTTATAAAACATATATCATTTTGCTCCTTTTCCGATAATTATCGGCTTAGTATATCTATGGAAGGGCAAATAAAAAAGCCCCCCTAAAATATTTGAGCATACTTTAGGTAGGTTCAACTCATTATACTCCTTTTCATTTTATAAATCAAACATTATGAACTAATCTTGATATGATACGGTTTATTATGAGAAGAGAAGATTGACTTCATTTTCTCCTACGATTGGTTCTTTATACAGACTCAACATATCCACGACAAGCTGAAACCAACATTGTTTGACTTGATCGTCAAGTCCTTCACTTCACCACCTGCTAGCTGTTTTAAAAGAAAAAACGCTTGAAAAATCAGCGTTATTCTTCGTATATTATTAAAATATATGATTCTATCAGTTTTTTAGAAATATTTTATAGTTCAAGAACGATAAGCTCGAGAAACAGCTAGAGTTTCAAATTGCACTACTATCATACAAAACTCTTTGATCCTATTTATTTTTATCACAATTTTGATTTATAGTTCTCCGAATACCTTTTAAATGTGAAAGCATTTCATTGGAGCTTTGAAAAATACATACACTGTTTTTATTCGTATGTTAACTTGATAGAATCTTTGTCTTCAAGCATTTTTTAATGTTAACGACAGGCAATATGAAGTTGGGGAACTCATTACCCCGAGTAATCATATCAGATACGATAGGCCGAATATAGGACCAAAGAATTGCTAGACCATTCTCTTTAAGAAAAGTTTCAAAATCAATATCAAATTCTGTCTCGTCATATATAAATGAAAATTCTCCAACAATATCTACAATAAGCTCAAAAGCAGAATCATCTGAATCTATATTTCCTTGCTTTGTTATCAAGTTAACATAAGCAAGGTTTTCAGATTTTCTTATTAAAATCTGTGCAGACAATTCAGGATGTAAATTAATAGTACTATTTGTTTGGTCAAAACTAGGATTTCTTCGATAGGATACTTCATTTAAAAAATAATCTTTAAATTGTAAAGAGGACATTAAGCTGCCACCTCACTATTTTCTTTTGTTGTAATTAAGTTTTCAGAATCTATTGGTAAATATGAAAAACATGACTTCTTGTTTTTTATATTATATTTAGGCATTGCATTTACTTTAGTTATAGAATTCAAATCATAAAACTCTTTTTGATTATTTAATTGAGAAGTAAAATGGATTTCATCTTTATATTTTTTAAGACTTCCTGATATATTCAAATCATAATCAAATTCATTGTTTACTGAATAAATTTTGTTGGCCTTAATATTTTCAACTAATTCTTGGAACATTGGAGAATCCATCAAAGAAAATTCTTCAGTTCCTAAAAAGTTTGACAATAAACTCATAAAAGCCTCCTTATTTATAAAATGTTTGTAATACAATTTAAATCACGGATACAAATTTCCTCTCCGTTCTTTCCGTTAATTACTGGTAAAAATGGAATATCTGTATATGTTTTAGACTGCACGGCTTCATAATTTTTCCCATGCTGAGACGCTAAATCAAGCAACAGCTCAATAATTAATCCTTGATTTTGGTTAAGAAGAGTAGCTCTATTTTTGGCTCCGCTATCTGCAATATCTGTAATCTCACGTTCAATTTGAATAAATGCCGCTTGTCGATATTCTTCTAATAAGCTTTGGTTTGCTGAGTCATCCAACATAAAAATATTGTTCATAGAGCTTAGGATGATTTTAGCATGAATTAACTCAGGCCTAACCCCGGGTTTGCTTAGTTCAAATGACTTATACTTTGCTACATGAGCAGAAGCAATCGTTTTACCAGTATCTTTGTCAAAAGGTAGAAAAAAATAAATACCATTACCCAAGTCGTTCGGATGTCTCTGCTTATGAATACCAGGTTTATATTTCTCATAAGAAAAACCAGCAGATAGAATCTTTTCTTTTATTGGTGGTGCCGTGCCACCCACTATATTGTAGCATAGAACCTCCTGATGAAGCTACTAACTGGATTATACTGTTAAAGCTTAGATAATTCAACTATTACGGGCTTTTTTGAAAACATTCTAGCGATTTCCAGAACGTAACTGAGCATTAAGACAATAACTACCTCACCTTATCATGCCAAAATTATCGGATTTTATCCAAATAAAAAGCCTATAAAGTCAGTATTTTTATTTTACGTTAAATAAAGATCACTTCAAAAAACTTTTGGGGCAAGTTTGGGGCAGAAAACCGTGATTACTCACGGACTTTTTCTATTCTTCAAGAAAACGCTTTTTTTGAAGAATAGAGTGGATTGGAACTAGAACAGTAACTACGACTACTAAAACATTTCTATAAATTAATTTGACTTTCCTAATCAATTTGTTCAAATCTTATTTCAATCTACTATAAAAAAACACAAGCCTGCGGAAACATTATCTATTCTAAATAGTCTTTTTCTGTTATGACTCTTAATCTAGTAGAATAATTCTGGAATGTTGAGAATTTAAAGCGTTTAGGATCTTCAAGTTTGTTTCTATCGTTCATTTCTAAAGCACCGTTATAGTCTATAATAGCTTTTATCAACTTATTAATTATAGCTCTATCATTGTCCATTACTTTATAATAATCTTCGATTTTTCGAAGTCGAAAAGTAGTATTTAGCAAATAACTTTCATCTTCTAAAATCAAGGTTTTACCAATATCTAATCCTTCAACATACCCTTCTTTTGCTGAATTTCGAAGCTTATACTTCAACTGATACTTTTTAGGAATATAACTTCTAAATGGAATCAAGAAAGTTAGCCCCTATATTTTGACAAGAGTTACCGCAAATCCCCTTCCTTTATTCATTACTTCCTTCGTCTTAAAGTCATAGTCCATCGCTTGAATAAGGTCGTAATCCTTGCACATTTTTAAATCAATTTGACCTAATTTTAACTTTTTGCTTTTCATTTCTATTCCCTAGATAAAAAGCTCACTAAAAAGTGAGCAACATTTCCAATGAGATACTTCTGTTGACGAGCGCGTCTCTCCGCCCCCTCATTGCCTCACGAAAAGGCTAGACGAATCGAAAGGAGGTGAGTTTTCCTGTTTTCAATTCTACTTATTCTTACACATTTTTTTAATTTTGTCAAACAAAAAAACGCAAGCCTAAGCCTGCGGTGTTTGAAATAACGGACCCTTGGCTGGTCGGTGTACCCAGCATCTCAGATATCTTTTTGCAAGGTGTGGCAGGAACCTTTCTGCCCTCAAATGTCTTTCGTTAATGTTATTCTAGCACTATCTAATTTTTTGTCAAGTTTTCTCAATCTACCAGACTTGATACGTATTAGCTACACCCTCAACAAATTTATACTCTTCGAAAATCTCTTCAAACCTCCTCAGCTTCCACCTGAAACCTCAAAACAGTGTTTTGAGCAACCTACAGCTAGCTTCCTAGTTTGCTCTTTGATTTTCATTGAGTATTAAAAAACTCTCTTATCTGAAACCATCACAAAAAAACAATTGAAATACTAAGCCTACACAGACTGATTCCAATTGTTTTTTAGATTGTTTAACAATCAATTTTACCATTCTTCATAGTCAAAACCATCATAATCTGGATATTGTTCTGGCGGCGTTCCAACCGAACGTACGAGATAAGCTTCTTCGCCCTCTGTCTCGATTTCTCTCAGCACTTGGCATTCAAAACGCCATTCATCACCGAAGTCGAAAATAAACTTAAATTTTTGTTTGACACTTAGGGTATCCAGATAGACATTTTCTGTGTAACGTTCTTCAACATCATCACTAACAAAGCTAAGAAAGTAAGAATCTGCATGACTCCACGCAACATTATCCACGAAAAATGCATGAGCATGAGCATTTGCAAAATCAAAACTCCATAAAATCACATCTGCTAGTTCTACTAACGTTTTTGTTTTTGGAATTTATATATGTCGGTAGCAACCTTTTTAAAATTTGACGAAAATGACCCAGGTTTCTACAGATGCTGGCTTTTCAGCTTCTATTTCTTGTTTTACTAATTTTAAGTGTACCACAATACCTCCAATTGCTCATCGATAGAATTGCTCTTAGGAAACATTCCCTTTCTGCTATTTTATTATAAGTTTGTCTAACTGTGGCATTTGAAACTAGATAATTCTTCTGTTTCACGCGAAACACCCTGCGCCAAGCAAGGTGTTCTTGTTTTTAAGTTGTATAAATGGTCGAAGCTGTCGCAATGGTATGCCACTGGTTGGCTGTTGTGGCTGCGAAGCCCTTGTCTGCGTAGAAGTCGTTAAATGGCAGGATTTCCACTTCTAGTTCGTCGATGCGGTCAAGCTGGCCAGCCAAATAAGCCTTGATACGGCTTTCTGCTCGTTTGATGCGTTGCAAGAGTCCGCCCATACGGATGTCAACCGTATCCAAACCAAAGACCTTGTTTTCTTTCAGCCATTGGTGGCTAAAGAGGGCATGGAAGTGCTCAATTTGGCTTCTGAGTTCTGGTAATTCTTGTCTTGCGATTTCTTGCAGACTTTCTTTATCATCCGCTTGGTAAGCCTGACGAATGCGTCGTCCCACATCCACTTTGCTACTTAAAATGGCATTCAACTGAGCCTGAGTTTCAAAGAGGTAAGAGTAAGCACCAGCTTTTTCTTTAATGTTAGCAAGGGTCTCAGCAGCCTGAGCGAAGTGCGGTTTGTCCTGTTCAGGTTTCATGTGTCGGTCAAGGATCGGACAGAGAACATCCTGATAAAAGACATAGCGGTTAGGATTGATCCCACTGAGATTGCCTGGTAGATCTGGCAAGAGGTTGGCTAGGTCAATCTGCATGAAATCCTCAACTGATAAACCTGTATTGGTCTGGAAATGAGCAGACAAACGGTCTAGGTCATTGCGATAGCTGAGTTCTGCCCAGATTTGCAAACTTGGTAGGACAGAGAATTGGGCAGTTTCCCCACCATTGTCCCCCCAACCCGTTACAATGACTTCTTTTATCTCATTGGCACGGCAGGCTTTATTAGCCTCAATAGCTACTAGACGGCTGAAATGGTTGTTGGGTGTGAAACCAATCCACTTCCAAGCACCACCTGCAAAGGCAAGGTCATGACTAATCTTATGATGATTGCGGAAGTTGCGATTGTATTTTTCCTCGCTATCCTGATAATAGTCCCAGTAAACCAAGGTCACTCGGTCTTTGAGACGGTCTAGGTAGACACGCGTTTCCTCTGGAATTTCCACATCACGGTCGTACTGGCCATCTGCTGACATAAGTTTAAAGAACATATCGCTCCACATCTGGCAGTGGAAACCATACTTGTCAGCAATATCCAGCACGCGCTCCAAGTGTTGACACATGAGGAGACTACGATCCACAACACCGTTCAGAATCAAGTAGCGTCCCAAGCCAACCAAGTGGGCTTCGTCCATCCCGATATTAACCTTGCGAGTTTGCAGTTTAGACAGAGTAGCAAACATGCCATCAATCAGGTCATAAACCTTTTCTTCGCCGATAAGAAGAATGTCCTCCACATCACGGAGTTCCTGCACTTCCTTGACACCCCATTTGACGAAGGCTGACAAGTGGGCCAAGGTCTGGATGCAGGGCACAAAGGTCATGTCAAACTGCTGGGCATAGGCTTCGATTTCCTGCAACTCCTCAGCCGAATAAGCCCCGCGGAAATAGCCAAAGTAAGGTTGTCCCTCAATCTGGTAGGTGTCTTCCATGTAAAGCTCAAAGGTTGAGTAGCCCATGAGAGCCAAGACCTCAATCATCTGCTTGGCAGAAGTCACATTCAGCACCGCATTTCGAGAACAGTCAGCCATGTAGGCTAAATCTTCATAGGCCGCCTGCTCCTCAATCTCTACTTTGTCAGCTTCTACTAGGGCTGTTGCCAACAAGGACAAGGCACGATAAAGTTGGTGGGGTTTGCGGTAAGTTAGTTGATAGTGGCCACCCTCACCCTTGATAGAGATAGAGGCTTGGTCAGACTGAAAAACTGCCACTTCCACATCTGGTAAAGAGATATGTTTTGTTAGCAAGTCGATAGCCTGAGTTTGTTTGGAACTAAGTCCTGTAAATCTTACCATTGCTTTTCCTCCTGTAGCCAGTTGACAAGGGCACCGTAGAGATTGGCATCTGCGTGATGGGTGCAGGCCTGGATAACTGGTGCGACCGTGTATTCTTCGTAGGCATCGACAAAGTCTTCAACAGCCTTCTTAACACCTTGGATAAAATCTGGATTTTGACTGATAGAGCCACCCAGACTGATGACATCTGGATCGATCAGATACTGGATATTGAGCAAGCCTTGCGTCAGATTGCGGTTCATGCGCTCAATGGCTTCTTGACAAAGAGCATTACCAGCTGCGGCCTCTTGGTAAATCTTGCGACCGTCCCAATCAGTATGACCAGATTTTTCAATCACGTATCGTACCATATTCCCAGTTGATGCTAGTTGCGACCAGTTATTAAGTTTTTCAGCAGGGGCAAGGGTTGTCATGTAGCCAAATTCTCCACCCAGACCGTGGCGACCTCGATGAAGTCTACCATTGATAATCATGGCTCCGCCAATCCCTGTCCCAATCACGACACAGGCTGCATTTTCAAGCTCTGGATGAGCTAGTAGTTCACTGAGTCCAACGCAGTTGGCATCATTTTCTAAATGGACAGGTAGCTGATAAGAGCTAAGCGCCTCATACCAAGAAAAGCCATGGATGTAGGGCACCGCACTGAAGCCATCAATCACACCTGTCTCTTGATTGACCGCACCTGGAACGCTCATAGCAATCCCACTGTAATCCTGCTCTGACAAACGTTGATCTAGCCAAGCTAGTAATTCCTCCAAGTTTTCTGGTGTTGGGATACTTGTCTTATCTAGTATTTTCCCATCAGGAGTCAGACTAGCGAACTTAATCCCAGTCCCTCCGATATCAATCGTTGCAATGGTCATTGTTTTTACCATAAAAGGGGCAAATCAGCAGTTAGTTCTTACCTTTTCGCCCCTCCTTTCTTTTTATGTTTACTTGTTGAAATTAAATTTCTTCTTTTTTAATCAATTCTGTACGAATTTCTTGTGGTGAAATGAAGCCTCTATGAACTGGGTATGGTCGTTCAAGTAGGTCCAGGAAGAGATGTTGACTTTCTGGTACATGCACATTTTCACTACACATATTGTAGTAGCGAAGGACATAGCCTTCTTCATTTTCAGCTACCTTAAAGGCTGTTGGACAGATTTGCGGTATGCTGAGAACAGAATGGCTCAAGAGACTACCAGTCGCAGCCACGCTTCCTTCTTGTTTAGCAAGCTGAAGGCTGGTAAATGGTGTCTGCAAGGCTTTAGCACGACGATAGGCTGAAAAGCGTTCTTGGGCTTGGTGGCATTCAAGTGCAAACTCGACTTCAAACTCACGCAAGCATTGTGCTTCTGGTGTTGGGAAGTAACCCCAGTCACCTAGCTCACCTGACGCACGCAGAATAGTCACTGCAATGGTGTCGTCTCCAAGGATTTCGTATTCATTCAATCCCTTGTTGGATACGGTCACACCTTTTTCATCGTCATACAGACTAACAAAGGCTTGTTGGTGTTGAGGATTTTCAGGATTTTCCCATGAAGCTGCTGGTTTGTTTGGTCGTGTCACCACCTCATAGATGCTTTCAGAATCATTGCTTGGACGCGTGTTGTGAGTCTTGACCAAGAGACGGATACGATGGTCTTTGGCAGTGTTGGTAAAGCGAGTCTTGCAACGGATTTGTGGATTGTCAACAAAGACAGTCATCTCAGTTTCCAGAGGAATGCTTGTCATTTCTTCTGACCGTCCAGCTTCACGCTTCATAAACTCGATGATACCTTTTTGCTCTTCTTCTAGCTTTTCATCGGCACTGACAGGCACAGTCAATTCATGTTTGAGCAAAATCTTAGCGTAGCGAGCTGTGTTTTCCAAGACCTCGTAGCCCTTAAGCTCTGCATAGATTGGCTCTGTTCCTTTTGGTTGGAAATAGATATACTCGTTTCCGATGTCACCACGGTCTTCGAAGCGGATAAAATCTTCGTAGGCTTCGTGAGTTGTCTTATCATAAACTGTGATAGTGTCATCCACACTCACCGTTACGAATGGTGTATCAATCACTCCGTTTTGGTAAATACCCTCACGGTGTTCTTGCTCTCCTTCCAGCAATTGGAAAGTTGTCCAAGAAAGCGGCGCTAGGTGAACTGGAATGGTCACGCGCACTTGTCGAGCGATACGAGCTTGGCGGAACTTGTCTTTTGGTAAATCGTACTCAAAATTAGCCCCAAGGTCTTCGATTTTAGCCTCTACAGGACGCCCATCCAAGTCCTCCACACGATAACTTGGCAAGGTTAAGGCAGCCATCTTCTTGTAACCTTCTGTTGGGTGCAATTCCTTGAAATCACAAGTCGCAACATCAATCACTGTGCTGACAGTATCGACCTTATCATGCAGGCCTGTGTTAATAACCGTAAAGAGATAGTCACTTTGAGCTTCGTGAGTTGCAATTTTGCCCTTCCACTCGTTGAGAAGATTGGTCTTAACAAAGGTTCCGACTTGGTTAACCTTGGCAAAACGAGTTTCCATCTCACGGTGAACTTCGTCCACGCTACAGCCACAGATACTATCATGCGGCGCATTCTGCAAAAGAGTTTTCCAAGCATAGGTCAACTGGTCCTTGTGGTTATGACCCCCAGTGATAATTGTCAAGGGTTCTACAACTTGCTCTAGGAGGTTGCTATTTTCTTGGAAGGCTTGTTTGAGATAAATACGAGATGAAGAAGTGTTGGCAAGTGTGTACCAGCCGTCTGTTTCCTGACTGGTCAACTCACCTGTAACCGTTGATAATTGCTCCGGTAGGGCACTTTCCACGGCTTGGACATATTCATCAAAGGAACTGTGAACAAAGGTCACATCTGGGAAGAGTTCATTTGCCACACGAATAGCTTCGCTCAGATTTTTCTGTACAGGCTGGTGGTCACAGCCGTTCATCATCAACCATTGGTTGATCGAAGCATAGGCACGCACATCTGACAATTTTTGTTTCCAGAAGGTCAAGGCCTCATCTTTATCAACTGGGATTTCATTCCCGTTACTGTACCAGTTGGCAAAGAGAATCCCGAGGACACGACTTCCGTCCGCACCCTGCCAGTACATTTCTGAAAACTGGGATGTAAACTGCTCGTCTTCGAGGACTTGGTTGTCAAATCCAATCGGCTTCACACCACGACCAAAGGCTGCCACGTGAATGCCTGATTTTTGAAGGATTTGAGGCGCTTGTCCCATATTTCCAAAGGTATCTGGGAAGTAACCAATCTGGGTTGATTTGCCCCATTTGGCAGCTTCTTGCTGACCAATAAGAGTATTGCGGACATTGGCTTCACTTGAAATCAAGTAATCATCCTGCAAAATGTAAAAGGGACCAATTTTCAATTTTCCTTCGTCAATGTAGCGTTGAACTTTGTCACGATTTTCAGGGCGAATTTGCAAGTAGTCATCAAGGACAATGGTTTGACCATCCAAGTGGAAGCTCTTGAACTCAGGGTCATTTTCAAAGAGATCGAAGAGATTGTCAAACAATTCCACCAACTGCATACGGTGACTTTCAAAAGGCAAGTACCACTCACGGTCCCAGTGACTATGTGAGATAATATGTACAACAACATTTTCCATGAAGTAAAACCTCATTCTAAATTTAAATTTTAACGTTTCAAATGTAAATTTGTGATTCTGACAAGAATCAGTTGAGCTAATACTCAACGAAAATCAAAGTGCAAACTAGGAAGCTAGCCGCAGGTTGCTCAAAGCACTGCTTTGAGGTTGCAGATAAAGCTGACGTAGTTTGAAGAGATTTTCTAAGAGTATAAAGCACGCTCCTTAGCGAATATCCAAGTAATCCAAGACCAACTCACAGAACATCATGTTAGCCCAGGAGAACCATTCACGAGAGTAGAGGGTCGGATCATCTACGTGGAAGCTTTCGTGCATGACACCTGTACCACCATCGCAGGCAACCAGCTGATCCAGCAAGAAGTTTTTCTCTGCCTTATCTCTTGTTGTCAAGCCTTGGATAGAAAGGGCGATTGGCCAGATATAGCGATAGAAGGTATGAGAACTTCCGAGACCGCTAGCGTATTCTCCTTGGTAGAAATATGGATTTTCAGAGCTCAGAATGGTACGACGAGTAGCTTGATACACTTCATCATCGACCGAACAGTAGCCCAGATAGGGCGCAGCTAGTAGACTTGGTACATTTGGATCATCCATGATGCTGGCATTTCCTAGGCCATCCACTTCAAAGGCATAAATCTTTTCGCCCTTGCTGTTGGTGGTGTAAGCGTAGTTTTCGATTCCTTCTTGGATTTCATCCTGAAGACGCTTGGCATCAGCAATAACACTCTGGCTATCAGCTAGGTTTAATGCTGCGAAGATTTCTTGCACATAACCCAAGACTACTACAGCAAACATATTTGACGGAATCAAGTAGCTATACTGGCAACAGTCATCACTCGGACGAAAAGCTGACCAAGTCATACCTGTCACTGCAAAGTCAGGTCCAAAGCCATCATTTACCAAGGTGTCTTCCTTACGGTCCGTATCTCGGACAAAACGATAAGGAGAGTTCTTGTGGTCTTGTTCCACCGTCCACAGATGAAGAATTTCCTTAGTCGCTGCGACAAAAGTTTCATCAAACTGACTAGTCTCGCCAGTCTCTTTCCAGAGGAGATAAGCCAGCTGCAAAGGATAGCAAAGCGAGTCCACCTCGTACTTGCGTTCCCAAATCCAACCATTCAGGTCGGTATGGTCTGTCTCGTGGTGCCCCTTCCAGTTTTCCTCAATGTTGAAGGAATTGGCATAAGGATCCTTGAGAATCAAGGTCATCTGACGTTTGACTAAACCTGCAATAGTCTGACGCAGGAGGGCATCTCTTTTAGCCACATGCAGGTAGGGTCTGAGTTGAGCTGTCGAATCCCGAAGCCACATGGCAGGAATATCTCCTGTGAGTACAAAAGTTGAACCATCTTCTAAGATTTCAACCGTATTGTCCAAGGTGTCTGTGTAGCAACGCTCGAAAACATCCACCCACTCTGGATGGTCCTTAGCCCGCTCTGCCACTTCATCTAGCCATTCTCTAACAATTTCTTTTGAATAAATCATCGTGCAGTATCCTCTTTCAAACAAGTTTCATTTTCAGTATATAGCTTTTGAGGCAGAAAATACATACACAAATGATAGTCATTTTTCTACAAAATAGTTATCTTTGAACCTCCTTTTCTAAAGGCCCTCTTTTTCTGATATAATGTAGAAAAACAGCTAAAGGAAAGACTATGAAACCACTACTTGAAAGCATCGATACCCGATTTGGAACTGCCAGCAAGCATGCCTTTTCTCGGGGAAATACCCTGCCATACACAGGCGTGCCTTTTGGGATGAATTACTTTGTACCCCAGACCAGTGACCAGGAGGGCTCTTGGTTTTTCAATCCGCATCTGCCTATCTTTCAGGGAATTCGATTAACCCACCAGCCCAGTCCTTGGATTGGGGACTACTCTTGGCTCCTTCTGACACCTGTCACAGGCCAAGTGGGTGGAGACAGCCTCTTCCATCGTCAGTCTTCCTATGATATGGATAAGGCCTCTTTCCAGCCTCATTATCTGAAAATTTTCTCCCTGCGCTATCAGATTGAAATCCAGCTCACACCGACTTGCTACGGTGCTTCTATTCATTTGGAGCAAAAGCAAGGCAAAGCCCTCTCCCTCTATCTTCACGCAAAAGATGAACTGACAGTAGAGCAAGTAGATAAGCGGACTCTTGCCCTACGACAAGAAGGAAAAACTGAAACCAACAAAAATTCGCTAACGATGTTCACTGCCCTGCAAATGAATACGGATATCCTTGCTATCAGCCAAGAAGGCGAAGACTGTCGAATTGACTTAGCAAGTAGTCAAACCGAGATTCAGCTAGCCACTTCTTTCATCTCTCCTTCTCAAGCTCTAATCAATCTACCTCAAGAAGATTTTGATAGCTGTAAATCAAGTGCCCAAGTGGATTGGGAAAATCTCCTCCATCGTTTTGACATTATAGAGACAGGAGAGGCTGACCGAACCTTCTTTGACCACTGTCTCTACAGACTCTTCCTCTTCCCACAGACTTTTTATGAGGTTGATGAATCAGGGCAAGACATCCACATGGATCTGGCTACTGGCACTGTCAAGCTCGGGGTTCTCTTCAGCAACAATGGCTTCTGGGATACCTTCCGCACTACCTTCCCCCTCTTTGCCCTTATCATACCGGAACACTACCACCGCTTTTTAGAAGGATTTCTCAATAGCTACCGCAATACTGGATTCCTTCCAAAATGGCTGGCTCCAGATGAACGGGGTATGATGCCAGGTACACTTTTAGACGGCATTATCGCAGATAGCGCCTGCAAGGACATGGCTCCTGACTTAGAAGAAGAACTCCTTCAAGCCATGCTCGAAACAGCCAGCAAGTCTGACCCTCTCGGCATCAATGGTCGCCACGGACTAGCCCAATACCAAGAACTGGGCTACCTCTCTACCGACCACCACGAAAGTGTCAGTCATACCCTAGACTATGCCTATAGCGACTTTTGTATCGCCAGCTGTGCCAAAAAACTTGGTCAGAATGACATCGCGGAAACCTATAGGACTGCTTCACAAAATTACCGCCATCTATTTGACGCTGAAACAGGTTACATGCGAGCGCGAGACAGCCAAGGCCGCTTCCCCCCTGACTTCTCTCCCTATAGTTGGGGACGTGATTATGCCGAATGTTCAGCCATCCAAGCAACTTTAGGCGTTCTCCACGACATCCCAGATTTAATCCAGCTTATGGGTGGAAAAGAAGCCTTCAGTAACTATCTTTTGAAAACCTGTCAAGATGCTCCCCTCTTTGAGACAACAGGCTATGGTTACGAGATTCACGAAATGAGCGAAATGGCTACTGCTCCTTTTGGACAAGTCGCCATTTCCAACCAACCGAGCTTCCACATTCCTTATCTCTTCCGTTACAGCAACTACCCTGACTACACTGCCCTTCTTATCAAGACCTTACGTCAAAAAGCCTTTCACCCAAGCTGGCAAGCCTATCCTGGCGATGAAGATAACGGCAGTCTCTCTGCTTGGTACATCTGGTTAGCTCTCGGATTTTATCCGACCTGTCCAGGAAAACCAAGCTATGATCTCGGAATCCCTCTCTTTAATCACCTCCGTATCTACCTGGCTAAAGAAGATAAATGGCTGGATATTCATACTGAGCAAAACCACAGCCATTTTAACTTTGTCAAAGAATGCCGACTGGACAAAAACCTAGTATCAACTATTCAACACCAAGACCTCCTAAAAGCTAAGTAACCGCCCAATAACGAAGTATATTGAAAAATCTCCAGACTAGAGAACTCACGGATAGTTCCTA
>NZ_VMMW01000047.1:0-17999 GCF_013277425.1 Streptococcus sp. 79 | reverse complement strand
CAAACCATTGTCGCGTCTAAAAATAAAATCTCAATTCAAGAAGACAAGAAAGCGCTTTAAAACCAGTAGGCATTTTCGTAAGGTTCGCTTGATGTACCAAGATGAGGCTGGTTTCGGTAGAATCAGTAAACTGGGATCTTGTTGGGCTCCAATGGGAGTAGGTCCACATGTCCATAGTCACCATATACGAGAATTTTGCTATTGTTATGGAGCTGTTGATGCCCATATTGGAAGATATCATGAATCAACTTCAAGATGTTATACAAGGACTGGAGAAGGAGGTGATAAAGTCCATCGTTAATCGGAGATGGAATAGAATGCTTTTTGAAAGCAGATGAGTATTAGATTATGAAGCAGAGCTGGAAGACGCTGAGATTTTAGGAAAGTTTTGGAATAAGGAAGGTTACTATATTATAGTTTATAACAATGCTAAAAAAGCCCCTGAACTGTTCAAGGTAGAGTTCTCTGAGTGGAAGCGTATGCATATAGGGGAGACATATTAGACAGCGTTAGGGGGATACACTTACTTTTAAGTATCAAAAAAATGAGCACTTCCGTAATTGGAAATGCTTGTTTTTTGATATGTTTAGACTCTTATACTCAATGAAAATCAAAGAGCAAACTAGGAAACTAGGAAACTAGCCGCAGGTTGTTCAAAGCACTGCTTTGAGGTTGTAGATAAGACTGACGAAGTCAGTTACATATATCTACGGCAAGTCGACGTTGACGTGGTTTGAAGAGATTTTCGAAGAGTATTAGTCTTTATTTTCGTATGGCAAGATCAAGTTCAAGATGATTCCTGTCATGGCTGAAAGAGCAGTACCTGAAAGTGTAACTGGACCAAGTTTAAGGACAGCTCCTCCAAGTCCAAGAACCAACATAGCACTTGCGATGATGAGGTTTCGCATTTGAGCGAAATCAACACGTTCTTTAATCAAGACTTTCAAACCATTGCTGGCGATAACCCCATAGAGAAGGATTGACATACCACCAAGTACAGCGTTTGGAATAGTTGAAATCAAGGCAGTGAATTTACCAAGGAAGCTGAGGGCAATCGCGATGAAGGCAGCGTTACGGATAACTGAGACAGAAGCGATACGAGTCATACCGATAACCCCTGTATTTTCTCCGTAAGTTGTATTGGCTGGTCCACCAAGGAAGGCAGAAACAGAAGTTGCGATACCGTCACCAAGAAGAGTACGGTGGAGACCTGGTTCTTTTAAGAATTGACGGTCACAGATTTGACCCAAAACAGTATGGTCTCCGATATGTTCAGAAATTGTTACGATAGCGATTGGCAAGATAGCGATGGCTTCTGGACCAAAGTAAAGATTGTATTCTTTAAAGGCACCACCTGTGTTAAATGGCAAGTAGAAACCAGGAATTTCAAACCAGTTAGCTTTAAGAACTGGTGTAAAGTCAACCAAGCCAAGAGTTAGTGCGAAGAGGTAACCACCGATAATGGCAAAGAGAAATGGAATGATTCGTAGGAATCCTTTTCCCTTTGTATTGATAAAGGCAGCAATCAAGAAAGTAACAACTGCTACAAGAGCATTTTTCCAATTCCCATCAGCTACAAGACCAGCGTTGGTAACAGCTGAACCTGCAAGTCCAAGACCGATAACGATGATCATAGGTCCGATGATGATTGGTGGCAAGAGTTTATCAATCCATTTTGTTCCTACAAATCGGATGCTGGTAGCAACAAGGACATAGACCAAACCAGTCAAGATAACCCCTGTTTGAGCAGCAGATACATCCCCACCCATTTCTTTCATAGCCAGTGACATAGCTGTGATAAAAGCAAATGAAGAACCTAGATAAACTGGAACTTTAAAACCAGTTGAAATCATGTAGATGAGTGTTCCAACACCTGAAGCAAAAAGGGCAACAGATACAGGCATTCCCAAAATCAAGGGTACCAAGATGGTCGCACCAAACATGGCGAAAACGTGTTGGAAGCTAAGGAGAATTCCTTTTCCAGCCGAAGGACGTTGGTCAACGTCTAGTAACAAATCAACAGTTGATTCTTGTTTCATATAAACCTCACTTTTGGGCATCAAAAAAGAGCCCATTATTTTACAGCAATAGGCCCTCAGAGTAAGACTTCTCTAAAATCTAAACTTTAAAGAGTTTCAAGTATTTCTGTGTCTTCGTCACCTCACGGGATGACATTAAAAACCTTTGCTTAGGATAGTATAGCAGAAAAAAATGATTTTGTAAATCATTTTTTCCCGAGCCTAAAAATAAGAGAGCGAGGTTGATTTTGTAAATCATTTTTTCCCGAGCCTAAAAATAAGAGAGCGAGGTTGATTTTGTAAATCATTTTTTCCCGAGCCTAAAAATAAAAGAGCGAGGTTGATTTTGTAAATATTTTTTTACTAAAAAGATTAAAGTGGGCGTTTATTTGGCATACCAGCCTTACGTGGATATTTATTTGGCGTTTCTTTTTTCTTTTCTACAACTGTCATATAACGCGGATCTCCATTTGGTAGGGCGTAGCTGAGATTGTCTTCGACTTTACTGAAGAGGAGGTTGAGGGCATTCTTAGCTTCTAATAATTCCTCAGGGGCATTGCTGGCCTTGAGTGCCAATAGTTTTCCGCCAACTTTAAGGTAAGGAATTGTCAATTCAGATAAAACCTGCATGCGGGCAACCGCACGAGCTGTTACAAAATCATATTGAGCACGGAAGTTCTTGTCTTGGGCAAAATCTTCGGCACGTCCGTGGTAGAAATGAACTCCGTTCAAATCCAATTCTTGAGCCAAAAGTTGCAGGAAGTTGATACGTTTATTGAGCGAATCAATGATGGTCACATCTAACTGAGGATAGAGGATTTTCATCGGCAGACTAGGAAATCCTGCCCCAGCTCCAATATCAAGCAATTTGATAGTTTCATTGGGAATCAAGCCTTGAAGAATGGGTGCAATCGAATCGTAAAAATGTTTGAGATAAACTTCTTCCTTGTCCGTAATAGCTGTTAAATTAATCTTTTCATTCCACTCAACCAAGAGTTCAAAATAACGATCAAATTGTTTTTTTTGCTGGTCCGAAAGTGGAAGATTTTGCTCGGCAAGCAAGTTGTAAAATGTTTCTGGTTTCATAGTTATTTCCTTCTTTAGTATCATCTTATTTTACCACAATCATTAAAAATTTGATATACTGGTACTAATCTAAAAGCAGAAAGGACTTATATCATGACTTGGATTATTCTTGGAGTTTTAGCTCTTATTGTTATTTTTGTGATTGTTAGCTATAACGGTTTGGTTAAAAATCGTATGCAAACAAAGGAGGCTTGGAGCCAGATTGATGTTCAGTTGAAACGTCGAAATGACCTCTTGCCAAACTTGATTGAGACTGTAAAAGGTTATGCTAAATATGAAGGTTCTACCCTTGAAAAGGTGGCAGAACTGCGTAACCAAGTGGCAGCAGCGACTTCACCAGCAGAAGCTATGAAAGCTAGTGATGCCCTCACTCGTCAGGTTGCAGGTATTTTTGCAGTTGCAGAAAGCTATCCAGATTTGAAGGCAAGCGCCAACTTTGTTAAATTGCAAGAGGAGTTGACAAACACAGAAAATAAAATTTCTTACTCTCGTCAACTCTACAACAGTGTTGTCAGCAACTACAATGTAAAATTAGAGACTTTCCCAAGCAACATTATCGCTGGAATGTTTGGATTTAAAGCAGCAGATTTCCTTCAAACACCAGAAGAGGAAAAGGCAGTTCCTAAGGTTGATTTTAGCGGTTTAGGTGACTAAGATGCTGTTTGATCAAATTGCAAGCAATAAACGAAAAACCTGGATTTTATTGCTGGTATTTTTCCTACTCTTAGCTCTTGTTGGTTATGCGGTTGGTTACCTCTTTATGCGGTCTGGGATTGGTGGTTTGGTTATCGCACTGATTATCGGCTTTATCTATGCCTTGTCCATGATTTTTCAATCAACAGAGATTGTCATGTCCATGAACGGGGCGCGTGAGATTGATGAACAAACGGCACCAGATTTCTACCACGTAGTGGAAGATATGGCTATGGTCGCTCAGATTCCTATGCCCCGTGTTTTCATCATTGATGATCCAGCCTTAAATGCCTTTGCGACAGGTTCTAACCCTCAAAATGCGGCGGTTGCTGCGACTTCAGGTCTACTAGCTATCATGAATCGTGAAGAACTAGAAGCTGTTATGGGACATGAAGTCAGTCATATTCGTAATTATGATATCCGTATTTCGACTATTGCAGTTGCCCTTGCTAGTGCTATCACCATGCTTTCTGGTATGGCAGGTCGTATGATGTGGTGGGGTGGAGCAGGTCGCAGACGAAGTGATGATGACCGAGATGGAAATGGTCTTGAAATCATTATGCTAGTGGTTTCCCTACTAGCTATTGTACTGGCACCTCTCGCTGCAACCTTGGTTCAGCTCGCTATTTCTCGTCAGAGGGAATTTCTGGCAGATGCATCTAGTGTCGAGCTGACTCGCAATCCCCAGGGAATGATTAATGCCCTAGATAAGTTGGACAATAGCAAACCTATGAGTCGCCACGTCGATGATGCTAGCAGTGCACTTTATATCAATGATCCTAAGAAAGGGGGAGGGTTCAAAAAACTCTTTTATACCCACCCACCTATCTCAGAACGGATTGAACGTTTAAAACATATGTAAAATGAAGGCTGGAAAAAGTCTTTAAAATCTGAAAAACGCATAATATCAGGTGTGAAAACTTGATATTATGCGTTTTATTATGGGAAGATTTACTTCTTTTTCTCCTAAAATTGTGTTTTTGCCCCACATATTTGCGATGTTGAAAATTTATAAATCTTGAAAATTAACTACCTCCAAACCGTGTTCTGTTAAGCGGTAGATGCTTGAACAGATCTCTTTTAAGAAACAACGGTCATGCGAAACAGTGATGAGACCACCAGGATAAGTGGCAAAGAGTTTTCTAATTTCGGGTTGAGAAGTTGGAGAAAAGTTTCGTGTGGGTTCATCTAGCAGGAGAAAGTTTGGTTTGCGCAAGACTAAATCCAAAAGCAGGAGTTTTCCTTGTTGTCCGCCAGATAAGAAGCGAATTTGATGCTGCATTTCTGGATAACTGAAATTGAGACTGGCTAAGTGAGATTGGATTTTTTGTAGTTCCTCTTTTTCCCCAGTTTTACTTAGATAGGCTATTGGTGATAAATCCAATTGCAGTTTTTGCTGGTAATCTTGTGGCATATAACCAAGCGAAATCTCTCTTTTAGCATTAAAAAGTTGCTGTAACTTGGCTAATAGGGTCGATTTTCCAATACCATTTGGCCCTATAATACCGATTTTTTCTTGGCCACGGACAGTTAATTGTAGTTCTTGCACCAAAATTCGCTCGCCAATGGATAAATTTTCTTTTTCCAGTTGGATTAAGACTTTAGAAGTAGGTAATGGCTGTATATCTGAGAAGAAAAGTCTGATTTCTTCCTCTTCAAGTGGCTTTTGGGTCATGGCCTGAGCTGCTCTTTCGTAGCGTTTTTCTTGTGAGAGGACAGTTTTCATCTTTTTAGCCAATAGGCGACCGGCAGTACTGTCTTTGGTAGCTCGAAGAGCAGTTTCTACATTTTGTTTAACTCGTTGATGTTTTTCCATGGTTTTATCGTAGGCTCTTTGGTCGTTGGCTGCTTGCTGGGTTTGTCTGGCAAAATTAGCCTTTCTCTGCTCACTATAACTATCATAGTCTAAATGCTCTACTAGTGTTTCTGCTTCTTTACGGTGCTTGACCAGTCGCAAGTGAACAATAGTGTCTGTCGTTTCAGAAAGAAAGTCCTCATCATGGGAAATGAAAATAACGGTTTGCCGAATCTTGCGCATTTGACCTTTTAGCCAATCAACCGTCTCAAGATCCAAGTCATTTGAAGGTTCATCTAAAAATAGAATCTCAAAAGGTTTGGCTAACTCATGGATGAGCTGAATTTTCAAAGCTTCACCCCCTGATAGACTACCAATCTCTTGGTCGCTTGCGAAACGATTGCTATCAAAATGCAATTCCTCAGCTAAACGATAGAGGACACTGTAATCTAAATCAATAGTATCTAAAAAGAAGTAGTCGTGTAGAGTTCTATTTTTCAGGTCCTCAGGAAGTTTTTGAGGAATGTAGGCTATTGATTGATAATCAGATTGAATGTCTCCCCCGATAGTGAAATCAGGCAAAGTTTCCCCCATTAAAATTTTAAGTAAGGTGGATTTGCCATTTCCTTCTTCACCAATAATAGCGACCTTTTCCCTGTCTTGGATGGTCATGCTGAGGTCAGAGACAAGGTCTCGTAAATCTTTGTTTTGTGTGATGGTCAGGTGATTGATTTTTATCATATGATTGCCCTTTCTAGAATGTTGATACTACATAACAAAAAGCTCTACTTTACCTAGTAGAGCCCAAAGTCTATGTCAAAAAAACTCTATTAATACTCTTCGAAAATCTCTTCAAACCACGTCAGCGTCGCCTTACCGTATATATGTGACTGACTTCGTCAGTCTTATCTACAACCTCAAAACAGTGTTTTGAGCAACCTACGGCTAGCTTCCTAGTTTGCTCTTTGATTTTCATTGAGTATAAAATGCCAGAAAAAGAGCATAAAAGAGTACACAAAAAGAGACAAAAACAAGATCTACTAAATAAAGGTTTTTTATTTGATAGGCTTAGTTGTTCATGTCTCCCTTACCTCCGAGTATTGGTATCTTTATACTATACTTTTAAGGAAATTTTGTCAACAGAAAACTGGAAATTCCAAGCTCTAAAATACGAGTGATAAGCATTAGTACCGAGTTCTTTGTCTTCCATAGGGGCATCCTCCTTGCTCTGATGTAGTATAGCAATAAAAAAACAAAAATGTCATAGTAAAAATGTTAAAAAATCGAATGTCAATTACAAAGTTTGGTGGGCTGATTTGTAGCCTTTTCATGGTATAATCAAGAGAGTAAATCTTTATGGAGGAAGTATGAAATTAAATATTCAAGAAATTCGTAAGCAGTCTGAAGGCTTGCATTTTGAACAAACCTTAGACTTAGCCGCAGACCTGCGTGCACGTAATCAAGAAATTTTAGATGTAAAAGATATCCTTGCGGTTGGGAAAGTCCAATACGAAGACCGTATGTATTTCTTAGATTATCAACTATCTTATACCATTGTTCTTGCTTCAAGTCGTAGTATGGAGCCAGTTGAGTTAGTTGAATCTTATCCAGTCACGGAAGTTTTCATGGAAGGCGCAACCAACCAGCTAAATCAAGAAGTTTTAGACGATGACTTGGTCCTGCCTATCGAAAATGGAGAACTTGACCTTGCTGAGAGCGTGTCAGACAATATCCTACTAAACATTCCTATCAAGGTCTTGACGGCTGAAGAAGAAGCTGGCCAAGGATTTGTTTCAGGAAATGACTGGCAAATCATGACAGAAGAAGAATACCAAGCTCAACAAGCAGTTAAGAAAGAAGAAAACAGTCCTTTTGCTGGTTTACAAGGACTATTTGATGGAGACGAATAATGGTTTTGTCAAAAAAACGAGCACGAAAGGTGCTAGAAGAAATCATTGCTCTTTTTCCAGATGCCAAGCCCAGTCTTGATTTCACTAATCATTTTGAACTCTTGGTTGCGGTCATGTTGTCAGCCCAGACGACGGATGCAGCGGTAAATAAGGCTACGCCAGGCCTCTTTGCTGCCTTTCCAACGCCACAAGCCATGTCTGTTGCAACAGAGAGTGAGATTGCTTCACACATTTCTCGACTGGGACTGTATCGAAATAAGGCTAAATTCCTTAAAAAATGTGCCCAACAGTTACTAGACGATTTTGATGGTCAAGTCCCTCAAACACGTGAGGAATTGGAGAGTTTGGCAGGTGTTGGTCGCAAGACAGCCAATGTTGTTATGAGTGTAGGATTTGGGATTCCAGCCTTTGCAGTGGATACTCATGTGGAGCGTATTTGCAAACACCACGATATCGTCAAAAAATCAGCGACACCACTTGAGGTGGAAAAGCGGGTCATGGATATCTTGCCGCCTGAGCAGTGGTTAGCAGCTCATCAGGCCATGATTTATTTTGGAAGAGCCATTTGTCATCCTAAAAATCCAGAGTGTGACCAGTACCCACAGTTATATGATTTTAGCAATTTGTAAGATGGAAAATCGAAAGTTTTTGCTTGATTTTAAGCTTACTTTGTGCTATAGTAATTGATAACTAAATATTCCTTTAAACTTGTCCCGTGAGGCAGGCAAGGAGCGCGATAAAGTAGAAGGGTGAAGTCTATACTGTGTGCAGTAGGGCTTGCTTAGCTATACATTTCAAGTCTCCTTGTTTAAGGAGACTTTTCTTTTTGGAGGTTTGTCATGAAGACAAAAGAAGTTGTAGACGAATTGACCGTCAAACGAGCGATTACGCGTATTACTTATGAGATTATTGAACGCAACAAAGATTTGAATAAAATCGTCTTGGCTGGTATTAAAACTCGCGGTGTCTTTATCGCCCATCGTATCCAAGAACGTTTGGAGCAACTAGAAAACCTTTCAGTTCCGGTTGTGGAATTGGATACTAAACCCTTCCGTGATGATGTTAAAAGTGGAGAAGATACTTCTTTGGTTTCTGTCGATGTGACAGACCGCGAAGTTATCTTGGTGGACGATGTGCTTTATACAGGTCGTACCATCCGTGCTGCTATTGATAATATTGTAGGTCATGGTCGTCCTGCGCGCGTAAGTTTAGCAGTTCTAGTCGATCGTGGACATAGAGAATTGCCAATCCGTCCAGATTACGTTGGAAAAAATATCCCAACCAGTCGTTCTGAAGAAATCATCGTAGAGATGGCAGAACTTGATGGTCAAGACAGAGTTCTGATTACTGAAGAAGCTTAGAAAGCTAAAGGAGTGGCCATGTCAGAAAATCAACAAGCATTGAACCATGTGGTGTCCATGGAAGACCTCACTGTCGATCAAGTGATGAAATTGATCAAACGAGGGATTGAGTTTAAAAACGGAGCTCAGCTTCCTTATGAAAACCACCCGATTGTTTCCAATCTTTTCTTTGAGGATTCTACACGGACGCATAAGTCCTTTGAAGTGGCAGAGATTAAACTGGGGCTGGAACGACTTGACTTTGATGTGAAGACTAGTTCAGTCAATAAGGGTGAGACACTTTATGATACCATTTTGACTCTGTCTGCTTTAGGAGTGGATGTCTGTGTGATTCGCCACCCTGAGGTTGACTACTACAGAGAGTTAATTGCTAGTCCCACGATTACGACTTCCATCATCAATGGTGGAGATGGTTCGGGACAACATCCTAGCCAGAGCTTGCTGGATTTGATGACTATTTATGAGGAATTTGGTCATTTTGAGGGTCTCAAGGTTGCGATTGCAGGTGACTTGGACCACTCCCGCGTTGCCAAATCCAATATGCAGATTTTGAAACGCTTAGGTGCAGAACTTTATTTTGCTGGACCTGAGGAATGGAGAAGTCAAGAGTTTGCAGACTATGGACAGTTTGTAACCATTGATGAAATCATTGATCAGGTGGATGTCATGATGTTTCTCCGTGTGCAACATGAACGCCATGATAGCGGAGCAGTCTTTTCAAAAGAAGACTACCATGCCCAACATGGCTTGACTCAAGAACGTTATGACCGTTTGAAAGAAACAGCAATTCTTATGCATCCAGCTCCAGTCAATCGCGATGTGGAAATCGCAGATCACTTGGTTGAAGCACCAAAATCACGGATTGTCCAACAAATGACCAATGGTGTCTTTGTTCGAATGGCAGTCTTAGAATCCGTACTGGCGAGTAGAAACGCCAACTAAAACACAAGACGTTAAAAGACGCCAGTGAGCGTCCACGAGAGGTGAAAATATGACAAAAAGACTTCTAGTATTAGAAGATGGCACAGTTTTTGAAGGCAAGGCCTTCGGAGCAGATATTGATGTAACAGGTGAAATTGTCTTTAATACAGGGATGACTGGCTACCAAGAATCCATTACAGACCAGTCTTATAATGGACAAATCTTGACCTTTACTTATCCTTTGGTGGGAAATTATGGAATTAACCGTGATGATTACGAATCCATTATTCCAACTTGTAAGGGAGTTGTTGTTTTCGAAGAAGCACGTAGAGCTAGTAACTGGCGCAACCAAATGACCTTGGATGAATTTTTGAAAGCCAAGAAAATTCCGGGTATTTCAGAGATTGATACACGTGCTCTTACCAAGATTATCCGTAAGCATGGTACGATGCGTGCAACCTTGACCCATGTTGGGGACAGTATGGACCATGTGACGGACCAGCTCCAAGCAACAGTCTTGCCGACAGACAATATCAAGCAGGTTTCTACTAAAACTTCGTATCCAGCTCCAGGAGTTGGTTTGAGCGTAGTGCTAGTGGACTTTGGTCTCAAGCACTCAATCTTACGTGAACTCTCTAAGCGCAACTGTAACGTGACAGTCGTTCCTTATTCAACAACGGCTGAAGAAATTCTCCATCTCAACCCTGACGGAGTTATGTTGTCAAATGGACCGGGAAATCCAGAAGATGTTCCCCAAGCACTGGATATGATTCGTGGTGTACAAGGAAAAATTCCAATTTTTGGTATTTGTATGGGGCACCAACTCTTTGCTATGGCAAACGGGGCTAAGACTTACAAGATGAAGTTTGGTCACCGTGGATTCAACCATGCGGTACGTGAAATTGCTACAGGACGTGTGGATTTTACAAGTCAAAACCATGGCTATGCAGTTAGCCGTGAGGATTTGCCAGAACACTTGATTATCACCCACGAAGAAATCAATGACAAGTCAGTTGAAGGTGTGCGTCACAGATACCAACCTGCTTTCTCTGTCCAATACCATCCAGATGCAGCTCCTGGTCCACACGACGCAAGCTACCTATTCGACGAGTTTATCGAGATGATGGAAGCTTTTAAACAATCAAACTAAGAACGAGTAAAAGCTCGTCGGAGAATTTATTTAATGTCGCCCTGAGAGGCGACGAATAGAAAGGCAGGTCGTTTCTTTTAGTCGCTATCAGGCGAACTAAAAACTCCCTGCACTAGATTTTTTACCGAAAAATATCGTTTCGCTAAAAAATCGTCGGAGAATTTATTTAATGTCGCTCAGTGAGGCGACGAATAGAAAGGAGAAGATACATTGTTCGCGGAAGTGAACACGCCCTAAGAACTGTGTGAAAAAGATAAACATCGTCTTGACGCTGAAGGCGTCTGCACCGAGTTTCCTATTTTCACTGTGTTCTTTACGGGCTTTGTATCATAAACTATGCCTAAACGTACTGATATTCAAAAAATTATGGTGATTGGTTCTGGTCCGATTATTATTGGTCAGGCTGCTGAGTTTGACTACGCTGGGACCCAGGCTTGCTTGTCTTTGAAAGAGGAAGGTTATGAGGTGGTTTTGGTTAATTCAAACCCTGCAACCATCATGACGGACAAGGAGATTGCGGACAAGGTTTATATTGAACCGATTACACTTGAGTTTGTGACACGTATTCTTCGTAAGGAGCGTCCAGATGCCTTGCTACCAACACTCGGTGGTCAAACAGGGCTTAATATGGCCATGGAATTGTCTAAAAATGGTATCCTAGATGAGCTTGGTGTTGAACTTCTGGGTACTAAACTATCTGCCATTGATCAAGCGGAGGACCGTGACCTCTTTAAACAATTGATGGAAGAGCTCAACCAACCAATTCCAGAATCTGAAATTGTCAACACAGTCGAAGAAGCTGTTGCCTTTGCAGCGACAATTGGTTACCCAGTTATCGTTCGTCCAGCCTTTACCCTTGGTGGTACTGGTGGTGGTATGTGTGCCAACGAGGAAGAATTGCGTGAAATCGCTGAAAATGGTTTGAAATTATCACCTGTGACCCAATGTTTGATTGAGCGTTCGATTGCAGGTTTCAAGGAAATCGAATACGAAGTGATGCGTGACTCAGCTGACAATGCTTTGGTTGTTTGTAACATGGAAAACTTTGACCCAGTCGGAATTCACACAGGAGATTCCATTGTATTTGCTCCTGCGCAAACCATGTCAGACTATGAAAACCAAATGCTACGTGACGCGAGCTTGAGCATCATTCGTGCCCTTAAGATTGAAGGGGGATGTAACGTTCAGCTGGCCCTTGATCCACACAGTTTCAAGTATTATGTCATCGAAGTAAACCCTCGTGTGTCGCGTTCTTCAGCCCTAGCATCTAAGGCGACAGGGTATCCGATTGCAAAATTGGCTGCTAAGATTGCAGTAGGTTTGACCTTGGATGAGGTCATCAACCCAGTTACAGGTTCAACCTATGCCATGTTTGAACCAGCCCTTGACTACGTGGTTGCCAAGATTCCTCGTTTCCCATTTGACAAGTTTGAAAAGGGTGAACGCCGTCTTGGTACCCAGATGAAGGCGACTGGGGAAGTAATGGCGATTGGTCGTAACATCGAAGAATCTCTCCTTAAAGCTTGTCGCTCCCTTGAAATTGGGGTGCACCACAATGAAATGCCTGAACTTGCAGCAGTTTCTGATGATTCCTTGATTGAAAAAGTAGTCAAAGCACAAGATGACCGCCTCTTCTACGTATCAGAAGTCATTCGCCGTGGCTACACACCAGAAGAAATTGCTGAATTGACTAAGATTGATATATTCTATCTTGATAAACTCTTGCATATCTTTGAAATTGAGCAAGAATTGGGTGCCCAGCCACAAGATCTAGATGTTTTGAAAACTGCCAAACTCAATGGTTTCTCAGACCGTAAGATTGCTGAACTATGGGAAACGACTGCAGACCAAGTCCGTCAGCTTCGTTTGGAAAACAAGATTGTCCCAGTCTACAAGATGGTAGATACTTGTGCGGCAGAATTTGACTCTGAAACACCATACTTCTATTCAACCTATGGTTGGGAAAATGAGTCTATCAAGTCTGATAAAGAATCTGTACTTGTCCTAGGTTCTGGTCCAATCCGTATCGGTCAAGGGGTCGAATTTGACTATGCAACGGTTCACTCAGTTAAGGCTATCCAGGCAGCTGGTTATGAAGCTATCATCATGAACTCAAATCCAGAGACTGTTTCAACAGACTTCTCGGTATCAGACAAGCTTTACTTTGAGCCATTGACATTCGAAGATGTTATGAATGTCATCGACTTGGAGCAACCAAAAGGGGTTATCGTTCAGTTCGGTGGTCAAACAGCTATCAACCTTGCGGAGCCATTGGCAAAAGCAGGTGTGACCATCCTTGGTACACAGGTCGCTGACCTAGACCGTGCTGAAGACCGTGACCTCTTCGAGCAAGCTCTCAAAGAATTGGACATTCCACAGCCACCAGGACAAACGGCTACCAATGAAGAAGAAGCAGTTCTTGCAGCACGTAAGATTGGTTTCCCAGTCCTTGTTCGCCCATCTTATGTACTTGGTGGACGCGCCATGGAAATCGTAGAAAATGAAGAAGATCTTCGTTCTTACATGCGTACAGCGGTTAAGGCTAGTCCAGACCACCCAGTTCTTGTCGATTCTTATATCGTTGGTCAGGAGTGCGAAGTTGATGCCATTTCAGATGGTGAAAATGTCCTTATCCCAGGTATCATGGAGCATATCGAACGTGCTGGTGTCCACTCAGGTGACTCAATGGCTGTTTACCCTCCGCAAACCTTGTCTCAAAAGGTGCAGGAAACCATCGCAGACTACACCAAACGCCTAGCAATCGGCCTCAACTGTCTTGGAATGATGAACATTCAGTTTGTTATCAAGGATGAAAAAGTCTACGTTATTGAGGTCAATCCACGTGCCAGCCGTACCGTTCCATTCCTTTCTAAGGTAACTAATATTCCTATGGCTCAAGTAGCGACCAAGCTCATTCTTGGTCAAAACCTTGAAGAACTTGGCTACCAAGATGGACTTTACCCTGAAAGCACTCGCGTTCATATCAAGGCACCTGTCTTCTCCTTTACCAAACTAGCTAAGGTAGACAGCTTACTTGGTCCTGAAATGAAGTCAACAGGGGAAGTTATGGGTTCTGATACTACTTTGGAAAAAGCTCTCTATAAAGCTTTTGAAGCTTCTTACCTCCACTTGCCAACCTTTGGAAATGTTGTATTTACCATCGCTGATGATGCCAAAGAAGAAGCCTTGGACTTGGCTCGTCGTTTTCAAAATATTGGCTATGGAATCCTCGCGACAGAAGGGACAGCAGCCTTCTTTGCCAGTCATGGATTACATGCTCAGCCTGTTGGTAAGATTGGTGATGACGATAAGGATATTCCAAACTTTGTTCGTAAAGGAAGAATTCAAGCTATCATTAACACAGTTGGAACAAAACGAACTGCTGACGAAGATGGTGAGCAAATCCGCCGTTCAGCCATTGAACACGGGGTGCCCCTCTTCACAGCGCTAGATACAGCTAATGCCATGCTTAAGGTACTTGAAAGTCGTAGCTTTGTTACAGAAGCGATTTAAATAGAAAAATAAGATATAGCAGACTGAATTTAGAACAGTACACAGGAATACTAAAATATTTCTAGAAATTAATTTGAATTTTCTAATTGATTTGTTCGTATCTTATTTCAATCTACTATAGAAAAAAGTCTTTAAAATTATAAAACGCATAATATCAGGTGTTGAAAACCTTGATATTATGCGTTTTATTGTAGGAATATTTACTTCATTTTCTACTAAAATTATGTTTTTGAATAACCTCTATCTTAGTAGTTTGTATGGTCGCCCTCAATCAGTTTTTACGATAAGCTTTAATGCTATGACTATACCATTCTTGCATTTCTTTTGATGGTGGTGTCATATAATCCCCATACATCTGGGTTAAAAATTGGTCATATTTTTTTGGCACAGGCAACATACGACCTTCAAACTCAGTCAAAATCAGTTCTTTAAAGGTATCAACTGGGAAGATTTCTTTCATCCCTTCCTTACCGATCCCAATTCCTCCTTCATATTGAGGAGAGTTGGTTGTAGCATTTTTGACTAGCTGATCAATTTTCTTGTAAAAGTAACGGGGATTGACAAATCTGAGGGCGTACCAGCTACATAATCTTAGAAAATCTTTTAATTTGCTATCACCGTGAACTGCGCGTGATTTTTTGATATAAGCTAGTTGACGAAGAGCCACATACTTATAGCTCTTGTCGACAATGCTCAAGTCTGTAAATCGATCAATTGGGAAGACATCGATGAAAAGGCTGGTATCATGACGCTTGTACTTAACATGGTCTTCTATAACAGTAGAAGTGTCCAAAATCGATGCGAAATTATGGAAGTACCAAGAAGATGTATCGTAGGAAAGAACCTTGTAGCGAGGGTGATTTTCTTCTTCAATAATCTTCAGTAAACGCTCATAATCCTCACGATAAAGGGAAATATCAATATCATCATCCCAAGGAATCATACCTTTGTGGCGGATGGCTCCAAGCATGGTTCCATAACTGAGAAAATAAGGAATATCATGTTTCTTACAAGTCTCATCAATATAGTCTAGCAGAGCTAGTTGAATTTCTTTAATTTCTTTTTTTTCTAAATATTGCATCCTAATCCTCCAATTTATAAGCGTGAAATTCATGACTGTAGAAGCGTTTTTCTGCTGGTGGTAGGGTCATATAATCTCCATAAAATTGTGTCAAAATAGTATCAAATTTTTCAGGTGCTGGAAGGCTTAAATTTTCAAAGGGTAAATCAATTATTTTATCGAAGGTACCACTTGGGAAGACTTCCTTTTCCTTAAATTTAGAAGGGATAAAAGCCATATACTGACCATTTTCACGACTATATTTTTGAATTTCTTTCTCGATTTTATGTGCGAAATAACGAGGAGAAACCGGTCGAAGGAGCAACCAAAAGGCTGTTCGTATCCAATCTTTTAAAAGGCTATCCTTATAGACAATATTTTTATGTTTACTGAAAGACAGCAGTTTGAAGCTTTCCAGTTTATAACAAGTATCAATGACCTTAGGATCATCAAAGCGATCTATAGGGAAAATATCGATAAAGATACCAGACTCATAGGTTTTTGTATTTCGAGTATCAATAATTTTAGTCGTACTGTCGGTTATCTTGATAAAGTTGTTAAAGTAGTTCTTATCAGTTTCTAAGGAAAGGAGCTTATACTTGCTTTTTTCCTTTTGAAAAATGTTAATAAATCGTTGGTAGTCTTCTCTAGGCATGGACAGATCAATATCGTCGTCCCAAGGAATAAAGCCTTGATGTCGAACCGCCCCAATCAGAGTACCGTAGTTAATAATATAGTTGATATTGTGCTTTTTACAGAGAGTATCAATATAATCCAAAATTTCTAATTCAATTTGTTTGGCATCTTCAATGGTTAGTTGTTTCATTTTAAACTCCTATGATCTTTTGAATTTATTTTTTAAGGCTAGGACATGGTTTAAAAATTCATAGAAAATGCTATCTTTTGTGAAGACAAGTAGACCAATATAAGAGATAGCTGATAGCAAGACAATCAAACCAGTATTCATCAAAAATGGCAAATTAATGACCATATCCACAGGATACAAGAAATTGATCAGGAAATAAATTCCTACGAAAGAAAGTGAAAAGAGAGAGTATCGAACAGTATAGCTAAAGATATGTCCCAAGTGAATAAGTTGTTTTCTATGGATGAAAATGATATAGAAAACAAGTAGAGAGGCCTCTGATAACATAGTTGTCAGTAAGTAGTATTCAGGAGCCACGATATGGTTGAAAAAGAGGAGACTATTTAAGCCCAAATTGAGTAGCCCAGCAAAGACTGTATAGACTGTGATACGTTTTTCATAGCCATTGGTAAAGAGAATTTGGGAACCAAGAATGGTATCTAAGGCCAGGATAATCGTACGAAAAGCGAAGAGAGAGGTCAAGATGCCACCTCCGATATATTTTTCACTACCGTAAAGTAGGATGGCATTTGGTCCTAAAACCATGAGTCCAAAGCTCAGTGGAATGATAAAGAAGTTAAAGATTCGACTACCTCTATTAACCAGAGAAACATAGGCTTCCTTATCGCCTTTTCCTAGATAGTAACTAAGACGAGGCACACTCACTCCGATAGCTCCTGTTACAACACCAGCAATAACGGTCACAATTCGTTGAGCTATGGTGTAGTAACTAACGTTGACATCAATCCCTGTTTTAACGAGGAAGAGACGATCCAAAAAAGTGAAGAGCATATTGGCATTAGCAAAGACCAACATGGCTGTCAGAGGGAGAAAGAGCGGTTTAAAATCACTGATGTGAATTTTAACAAGCTTAATGTCTCTTTTAATCCAAAAATAACTAATCAGATAGTTAATCAGTGTCGATAAACTCATCACAAGTGTATAGACAACAATATCGTGTTCATTTTTGACAAACAGGAAAATAGAGACCAGCATCAGGATACGGATGAAGGCAGTTTTGTAAAAGAGAAAACTATAATTTTCCAGAGCTTCATTGACCCATTCGATTGAAAAAATCTGGGCAATGAGTTGAATCCCCATAACAAGGTAGACCTTTTTGACGATTGGATTATCTGTAAAGAAGAGAGGATAGGCTAGGATATAGACCGCAGTGGTCAAAATTGTACAAGCTATGCACAAATAAAAAAGACTGGAGAAGGTTCTATTCAGATCTTTTTTGTTATCCTTGACATTACTGATGGCTCGTAAACCGTAGTTATAGACCCCATAAGTCGCAAAGGGTAAGAAAAATGACAAAATAGTGTCGACTGAGTTGAAGTAACCATAGTCAGTTCGGTCCAAGACACGCGCGACGTAGGTTCCAGTTAAGATGGGAAAAATAATATTCAAGACACGAATTCCCATGTAAGATAGAGCATTTAATTTTATACTTTTCATTCAATTTACCTCGTTTTTCATTATATCATAAAGTCAGCTAATAAGAAATGAAGGGCAGTAATACTCTTCGAAAATCAAATTCAAACCACGTCAGCGTCGCCTTACCGTACTCAAGTACAGCTTACGGCTAGCTTCCTAGTTTGCTTTTTGATTATGGCTTCAAGCCAGT